>JBEGMG010000197.1:0-3279 GCA_041183165.1 Actinomycetota bacterium
GACGTCGGGATCGACGCTCCGCCTGCGCTTCCGATCATCGTGCGCCGACGGCTCCCAACCGGTGTTCGTCCAGACCGGCATCGGCGGCGAGGTCTTCCTCGATCGGATCGATTGCCCATCCGACGATGGTCCGTGGGCGGTCGTCGAGCACGTCGTCGTGGCGACGGCGGGATCGGCCGTCGTGTCGGTGTCGGTCGAGGGTGCCGCGTCGGCGTCGGGTGCGTGGATCGATGACCTGTTCCTCGAGGCGGATCGCGTGGCGTGCGCCCCGGACCTGGACTCCGATGGCGTCGTCGGTGATCCCGTCCTCGATCTCCTGTTCGGTGCATGGTCGAGCGATGTATCCGCCGGCGCGTGCGACCTCGACGCGAGCGGGGTCGTCGACGGGGCAGACCTGGGGATCCTGATGGCGGGCTGGGGTTCCTGCGGCTGAGCGGGCGGTGCTGCGTCAGCCCAACCGGGGTTTGAGCGCGTAGGCTTCCGTCGTGGCGCGACCGAACCACGAGACCATGAGGGTCCGACGCATTGCCTGGACCATTGCGTTGCCGTTCGCCATGGCATGTCTGGCGGCCATCCTGCTGGGCCCCACGGGTGACGTGACGAGCGAGGCATTCGACCAGAACCAGCATCACCTGCTGGTGATCCGGTCGTTCGCGGGGCAGTGGCCCTCACCGGACCTGCGGGACTACCAGAGTGCGACCGCACCGCTCTGGCACCTCATCCAGTCGATCCCCGCATCCGTGGGCATGCCGCTTGAAGGGCTCCGGGCCATCTCGACCCTCGCAGGGGTCTTGCTCATCATGCTCGTGGCGAGGGTCTCGGCGAGGCTCGCCAGCAGGGCTGAACTTGCATGGCTTGCCTTGCCGGCCGCCATCAACCCGTACACGCTTTCGGGATCGATCTGGATCACGACGGACGTGCCGGCCACCCTCGCGCTCACGCTGGCGCTCGCGCTGGCACTGTTGGATCGCCGAGGGCGCGGCATGTTCCTGGCCATCGGTACCGCCATCCGGCAGTCCGGTGTCTGGATGCTGCCGTCCATCGCGCTGGTCACATGGTTCGGCGCCCCTGCAGGATCAAGCACGCCGACCCGCGCACGACGCACGCTGGTGGCGATCATGCCGGCGTTGGTCGTTCTCTGCACCCTCGTCTGGATCTGGGGCGGGCTGACGCCGCCGAGCTATCGCGACCAGCACGATCGTGGGATGAATCTTGCCACGCCCGCCTTCACGCTTGCGCTCGTCGCACTCTGGGGCCTGCCCTTGCTGACGATCAGGGGCCTCAGGGAGGTTCGCAGGGTTCCCGTTCCCGTGATGGCCTCCACCGTTGCGCTGGGTGCGTTCATCGCCTTGGCCGTACCGACGTCCTACGACATGGACGCCGGTCGCTGGGGCGGCCCCCTGTGGGGAATCGTCCAGCGCGCACCGGCCATCGCGGACCGTTCGCTGGTCCTGCTGGTGCTTGCGCCCTTGGGTGCGGCCACCCTGCTGCTGCTGGTGAAGCGGGCACACGAGTCGATGCGGGGCGGCGCCGGAGTGGCGCTGGGTTTGGGCATGATCGGGCTCATCGCCGCCAATACTGCGAACAGCCAGTGCTGGGAGCGCTATGCCGACCTTCCCGTGATGGTGCTGCTGGTCTGGCTGAGCAGCCTGGGTGTGCGCGGCCGTTGCGCCGAGGATCGCCGTGCGCTGCTCATCGGTGCAGCCCTCCTTGCCGTGGTGCAGGGCGTGCTGAGCGCCTGGCTCGTGGTGACGCCGCTGGTTCGCGGGGCAGGTCCCCTCGGTGCATGACCCGCCGATTGGATCCGGCGTGGACCCGTGGTATGGTTTTTCCATGATCCGGGCCACAACCATCGCCGTCAGCCTGCTCGCCGTGCCGGCCGCCGTCGCCGCCGAGCGCTCCTTCGAGTGCGCCTTCGACGCCTCGAGCTCCATCAACGCCAATGCCGGGATCAGCCTGCCGCTCGTCGGCAGCTGGATCGGCGACTTCGACGCGGCCACCAATCCCACCGGCACGCAGACGCGACCGGGCATCTTCGGCGGCAGCGGCAACGTCGCGATCCCGTTCTCGGCGATCGTGAACCCGGGCGTCGTTGCCGATGGCACCGTGCCGACCGGCGGCTTCGGCCTCCGCTACGACGACGTCACCGGTGCCATGACCGTCGAGGGCTTCTCGCTCGACCTCTTCGGCAAGGACGCCGCCGACCTGGTCACGAACCTCACGCTGACGTACTCCACCTTCCGCACCTTCAGCCCGAACTCGCTCTATGTGGGCGTCAACGGACTGACCATCCCGCTGCCGGTGGGCGAGCTCTCGAAGATCGCGGCAACGCAGACCGGCCCCGCCGGCGGCGTCGCCGTGCCGCAGGGTGATGGAACGAGCACGTTCTCGATCATCGTGCCCTGCGACATCACGCTGCAGGCCTCGGCGGTCGGTCAGTCGTTCGACCAGGTGATCACGGCGGCCTTCGTGCTCGCCGGTCGCATCGAGCCCAAGGGCGGCGGCGTGCTGCTCACGACCACCGTGGCCTTCGAGCAGTCGACCGAGATCCCCGAAGGACTCCCCGCGCTCGAAGCGCAGCCGCTCGGACTGCCCACGATCCTGCCGGCCGGAGCCACCGCCAACCTGTTGGTCACCGGTGAGTTCGGGGCAGGCACCGCTTCGGTCGCCTTCGATGGCACGCTCGTGGCGACCGGCACGCCGGACGCGGTGCCCGGGGACATGAACGCGGATGGGCGCGTCGACGGAGCGGACCTCGGCGTCCTGCTTCGCGTCTGGGGTCAGGCCGACGCGGCCGCCGACTTCACCGGTGATGGCGTGGTCGATGGTCGCGACATGGCCTTCATGCTCGCGCACTGGTCGAACTGATCGCCGGGTCCGGCAGGACCCTTTCGCATCGGTAAACTTTTCCGATGGTCGATCCGTCATCGAATGCCGCTCCTCGCCGTTCGGGCGGTTGCGCCGGGTGCTCGGGCGTTGCGCTGGCAGCCGTGGTGGTCATCGCCATCGGCATCGTGGCTGCGACCTGGATCTTCGCAGGCGCAGTCGGCTCGGTCGCGCAGTCGGCTGCCGACGCGGTGGGTCGCCTGGCCGACGCCTTCAAGCCGCAGGTGAACATCCAGACGGCAGTGCGCGCGGCGGTGGGCAAGCTTGACCCGCAGCTCCGGCTGAAGGTCGCCGAGCGCGAACTCGAGGTGACCGTCGAGGACCTCGAGGAAACCCGATGGCTGGGCGTCCCGCTCGGCGCCACCGTCACGCGGTTCCGCAGCACGGGCAACC
>JBEGMG010000198.1:0-18232 GCA_041183165.1 Actinomycetota bacterium
CTCCCGCCCCATCCCGTCACGGTGGCCGTCGCCGCGATGGAGGATCTCCAGCAGGGTCCGGTCCTCGAGATCCGGGCGCACGTGCGTCTGGGCGAACCAGCCCGGTCGCACGCGCGACCCCAGCCGGGCGAGGCCGGTGTGGCGTACGGGCGGGATGGGCACGTCCGATACGGGCTGATGCTCGACATCCGGATCGCTGCCGCCGGCGGCGAGAAGGCGCAGCAGGTGGGACTTGCCGGCTCCATTGCGACCGAGGACTCCAACTCGTTCTCCGAACCAGACCTCGAGGTCGAAGGGCTCGGTGAGATCAGTGAGTTCGAGGCCCTCGCAGACGATTGCACGCTTCGCCGTGCGCCCGCCCTCGAGCCTCATCCGCATGCGCTGGCGCACGGGCACCGCCTCGGGCGGGCCCGCTTCCTCGAACATCCGCAGGCGCGTCTGCGCGGCCTGGTAGCGCGATGCGAGTCCGTCGTTGTAGGCAGCCTTGGTCTTGAGCATCTGCACGAGGTCCTTGAGTTTCTGGTGCTGCTCATCCCATCGGCGCCGTAGTTCTTCGAGTCGGCTCATGCGATCGTCGCGCGCATCCGCGTAGGTAGCGAATCCCCCGCCGTGCACCCAGGCGGTGTTGCCCGCAGCCCCGAGCTCCACCGTGACGATCGTCGTCGCGCAGGCCCGGAGGAGCTCGCGGTCGTGACTGATCAGCAGGATGGTCTTGGTGCTCGATGCGATCCGCTCCTCGAGCCAGGTCTTGGCGGGTACGTCGAGGTAGTTGTCCGGCTCATCGAGGAGCAGGACCTCATCGGGGCCGCGCAGCAGTGCCTCGAGGACCAAGCGCTTCTGCTCGCCGCCCGAGAGCGTGTCCACCCGACGCCACTTCACCTCGTCATACGCCGCCCCGAGCGCCGCCGTGCAGCAGACATCCCAGGCGACCTCGGCGTCGTAGCCACCGGCATCGGCGAAGTCGGCCAGGGCCTGGGCATAGCGCATCTGGATGTCGGCGTCCTCGGTGGACATGAGCAGTTCCTCGACCAGGTCGACCTCGGCCGCGGCCATGCGGAGCGCGGGAGGAGACACCGACAGCAGCAGATCCCGCACGGTGCCGTCACGTCCGTGACCGATGAACTGGCGCATGACCCCCATGCCCCCGGTCGTCACGATGCTTCCGGACTCGACGTCGATGTCGCCGGCGATGAGCTTCATCAGCGTGGTCTTGCCCGCGCCATTGGCTCCCACGAGCGCAGCCTTGACGCCTTCGCCGATCCGGAAGCTCACGTCATCGAGCAGCACACGTCCGTCGGGGAGTGAGTAGGTCACGTGCTGTACGTCGATGTGCCCCATGACGGATCAGCCACCGCGCATGGATCGTGTGACGGTCTGCCGCGTGGCAAGGTCGCTGTCATCCGGGTAACGCACTTCCTCGAGGACGAGTCCGTGGGCCGGCATCACCTGCACCCCGGAGTCGCGGACACCAAGGGCGACCACCTCGGCGGGCCAGGTCACCGGCCGGCGCCCCTCGCCGACGGGCACGAGCAGGCCCACGAGAGCCCGCACCATCGAATGGCAGAAGGCATCCGCGCTCACCTGCATCTCCGCAAGCCCCGTGGCTCCGCGAACCCATTCCAGGGCCAACAGCGTGCGAATCGTCGTGCCACCTTCGCGCGGACGGCAGACGGCTGCGAAGTCCCGCTCTCCCAGCAGCGGTGCCGCCGCGGACGTCATAGCGGTGAGATCCAGGGCCCTTGGATGACGCACCATCTCCCTGCGACGCAGCGGGTCCCACGCCCGAGGGTCGTCGCAGACCACGTAGCGGTAGCGACGCGAGAGCGCCGAGAATCTCGCGTCGAAACCATCCGGTGCCACCGAGACGGAGAGGAGCGAGACATCGTCCGGCAGGAGCCCGCGCATGCTCCGCGCCAACACCTCGAGGTCCGGGCTCGCTGATGCATCGAGGTCGACGTGTGCCACCTGCCCGCGGGCGTGCACGCCGGCGTCGGTGCGCCCGGCACATGTGACGGCCGGGGGCTCAGGAAGCCGCAGCGCGCGTGCGAGCGCGTCTTCGACGACACCCTGAACCGTGCGCAAGCCAGGCTGGCGTGCCCACCCGGAAAAATCAGTCCCGTCGTAGGCAAGGTCCAGTCGCAACCGGATCATGACCCCTCCACAGCAGGAAGCGCCAGACCTTCACGATGGGCGAGGTCTGACGCTTCCCGCATGACGTCAATCGTGTCGGCGCGTCAGGCCTTGTCATCCTCGGCCGGAGCAGCATCGTCAGGTGCCTCGACGACATCCTCCGCAACCGCCTCGATGGTCTCGCCGCCATCAGCCTCGGGCACAACCTCGGTGGCCTCGGCGACGACCTCGACGGATTCGTCGGCAGCCGTCTCCGCGGCAGCCTCCGCGGCGGGAGCTGCGGCGGCCGCGGGCTTGGCCGCAGCCTTCTCCTTGGCTGCCCGCTTCGTCGCACCCGTGGCCTCCGCGACGACCTGCTCCGCCAGCGGCTCCACGAGCTCGATCACGGCCATGGGCGCGTTGTCGCCCTTGCGCGGGCCGACCTTGACGATGCGGGTGTAGCCACCCTGACGGGTCTGGTAGCGCGGTCCGATCTCGGTGAAGAGCACGTGCACGACATCCTTGTCGCGAACCACGGTGAGCACCCGGCGACGCGCAGCGAGATCGCCGCGCTTAGCGAAGGTGATGAGGCGCTCGGCCAGAGGGCGCAGGCGCTTGGCCTTGGCCTCGGTGGTCGTGATGCGGCCGTGCTCGAAGAGCGCGGTGGCCAGGTTGGCCAGCATCAGGCGCTCATGCGCCGGTCCGCCACCCAGGCGGGGACCCTTGGTTGGGGTAGGCATGTCATTACTCCTTGTCGCGGGTGGCTGATCGGTTAGAGCTGCTCGTCCTCGACGTAGCCGAGGTCGTCGTCGTCATCCTCATCGCTGAAGTAGACGGCTGCCCCGGGGTCGAATCCAGGCGGGCTGTCCTTGAGTGCGAGACCGAGGGTGACGAGCTTGACCTTGACCTCGTCGATCGACTTGGCACCGAAGTTGCGGATGTCGAGGAGGTCGGCCTCGCTGCGGCCGATGAGCTCGCCGACCGTGTGGATCCCCTCGCGCTTGAGGCAGTTGTAGGAGCGGACCGTGAGGTCGAGCTGCTCGATCGGGGTCGACAGCTGCTCGGCCACGAAGGCATCGGCAGGCGACGGGCCGATGTCGATGCCCTCGGCGTCGACATTGAGCTCGCGCGCCAGGCCGAAGAGCTCCACGAGCGTCTTGCCCGCGGAGGCCACGGCGTCACGGGGAAGCATCGAGGGCTTGGTCTCGACATCGAGCACCAGCTTGTCGAAGTCCGTGCGCTGCTCGACGCGGGTCGCCTCGACCTTGTACGTCACCTTGAGGACCGGCGAGTAGATGGAGTCGACGGGGATACGGCCGATCTCCTGCCCGGGCTGCTTGTTGAGCGTCGCCGAGACATAGCCGCGGCCGCGCTCGACCACGAGCTCCATCTCGAGCTTGCCCTTGTCGTTGAGGGTCGCGATGTGGAGATCGGGGTTGTGGACCTCGACGCCGGCCGGAGGGGCGATGTCTGCCGCGACGACCGCCCCGGGGCCCTGCTTGCGCAGGTACATCACGACGGGCTCGTCGTGATCGGAGGAAACGACGAGCTGCTTGATGTTGAGGATCAGCTCGGTGACGTCCTCCTTGACACCCGGGATGGTGGTGAACTCGTGAAGCACGCCATCGATGCGGATGCTCGTGACGGCAGCACCCGGGATGGAGGAGAGCAGGGTGCGGCGCATGGAGTTGCCCAGGGTGTAGCCGAATCCGGGCTCGAGGGGCTCGAGCACGAAGCGAGAACGGAACTCGCTGATGGGCTCCTCGGTGAGGATGGGGCGCTGCGTGATGAGCACGTGATGTCCTTTCGGCGACGACCGCTATTTGACGTCGGGTTGGGGGAAGTGTGACGGCTACTTGGAGTAGAGCTCGACGATGAGCTGCTCCTGGACCGGGGTGTCGATGACCTGACGCGAGGGCAGGGAGTGCACGAGGATCCGCATCTGCGACGGGATGACCTCGAGCCACGCCGGGACCGGGCGCTCGCCGATCTCTGCGTGAGCGACCACGAAGGGTGTCATCTCGCGCGAGCCCGGACGCACCTCGATGATGTCGTTGGCCTGGACGCGGTAGGACGGGATGTCCACCTTGTGGCCGTTGACGGTGAAGTGGCCGTGGCTCACCAGCTGCCGAGCCATGTCGCGAGACTTGGCGAAGCCGGCGCGGTAGACGACGTTGTCGAGTCGCGACTCGAGGATGCGCATGAGGTTGTCGCCGGTCTTGCCGGAACGACGCTGCGCCTCCTCGTAGTAATTGCGGAACTGCTTCTCGAGGACGCCGTAGATGCGGGTCGCCTTCTGCTTCTCGCGCAACTGCAGCAGGTACTCACTGTCCTTGGAGCGACCGCGTCCGTGCTGACCGGGAGGGTAGGGGCGCTTCTCGAAGGGGCACTTCGGCGATTCGCACTTGGAGCCCTTGAGGAAGAGCTTGGTCTTCTCGCGACGGCAACGCTTGCAGTCCGCGTCGGTATAACGAGCCATGGTGTGTCAGTTCTCCGTTCTCAGACGCGGCGGCGCTTGGGCGGGCGGCACCCGTTGAAGGGGACCGGGGTGACGTCTTGAATCGAGCCAACCTCGAGGCCGGTTGCCTGGAGGGAGCGAATGGCGGTCTCACGGCCGGAGCCGGGACCCTTGACGAACACGTCGACCTTGCGCATGCCGTGCTCCATGGCGCGGCGAGCGGCGGACTCGGCGGCAAGCTGAGCCGCGAACGGCGTCGACTTGCGGCTGCCCTTGAAGCCGACCTGGCCCGAGCTGGACCAGGCGATAACAGCACCACTGGGGTCGGTGATGGAGACGATCGTGTTGTTGAACGTGCTCTTGATGTGAGCGTGCCCGTGGGCGATGTTCTTCTTTTCCTTGCGGCGCACCTTCTTGGCGCCCGCCTTTGCTCCGGTCTTGGGAGGCATTCCTTTTACTCCTGAGGTCATCGGTCCGCTGGTCGCCGGCGGGTGCCGGACGCGCAGACCCGCGGACTACTTCTTGCCGGCCTTCTTCTTGCCGGCGACGGTCTTGCGGGGACCCTTGCGGGTGCGGGCGTTCGTGTGGGTGCGCTGACCATGCACGGGCAGGCCGCGGCGATGCCGGATGCCCTGGTAGCAGCCGATCTCGACCTTGCGGCGGATATCGGCCGCGACCTCGCGGCGGAGGTCACCCTCGACGCGCAGGTTGGCCTCGATCCAGTCGCGCAGGGCGATGGCCTGGTCGTCGGTGAGGTCGCGAGCCCTCAGGTCGGGGCTGATGCCGGTCGCTTCAAGCGCCTCTGCGGCGCGCGAGCGGCCGACCCCGTAGATGTAGGTGAGCGCGACGGCCATCCGCTTATCGCGGGGCAGGTCGACGCCTACGAGACGTGCCATGGGTGTCCTCTTCTTCTCTTCGCGAGAGGTGTGGGTGCGGCACCGGTCCCCTCCACCCGGAGGGGTCCTCGGCCTCTCGTCCGAGGGTGGCGTCCCGCAGCCTGCACGTACTGGCCGCGGGGGTCGGGTACCGCGTTCCACGTTCCGGTCGGGACGTGGAGGGCGTGTCCGGGTTGTCTCCCCTCGCACGCGCGACGTGTGTCAGCCCTGGCGCTGCTTGTGGCGGACGTTGTCGCAGATGACCATGACCCGACCATGACGACGGATCACCTTGCACTTGTCGCAGATCTTCTTGACGCTCGGCTTGACCTTCACCGGAATCCCAACTCTCTACCTGACTGCTGTCTGACTGCTGTCACTTGTACCTGTAGACGATGCGACCCCGAGTCAGGTCGTAGGGCGACAGCTCTACGACGACGCGGTCATCGGGGAGGATTCGGATGTAGTGCATCCGCATCTTCCCGCTGATGTGGGCCAGGACCTTGTGACCGTTGTCCAGTTCCACACGGAACATTGCGTTGGGCAAGGATTCGGTGATCGTGCCCTCGAGCTCGATCGCGCCGTCCTTCTTTGCCATGCCCTCTGCTCTCCTCCGATCGGGCCTTTCGCACGCTCACAACCCCGCTCCGAAGGAGGGGGTGGCGGACGAACGGGGGGGCCCGATGATCAGCCCGTCAAGTGTACGCGCGGGGCTCCCTGGGACCTAATCGGGGTCCGATCCCTCGTGATATCCGCATGCCGGACACCTCGAATGGGGCCTAAAGCCGGATGTCGTCCAGGGCTGTGAGCACCCACGGGCCGTCCTCGGTGACGGCCACGGTGTGCTCCCAGTGGCTCGCGTGGGAGCCGTCGCTGGCGACCACGGTCCAGTCGTCATCCAGCACGTGGACCCCCGGATCGCCCAGGACCACCATGGGCTCGACGGCGAGCGCCATACCCGGGACGAGCCGCGGGCCCTTGCCGGGGCGCCCGTAGTTGGGCACCGCAGGCTCCATGTGCATGCTCGAGCCGATGCCGTGGCCGACGTACTCCTCGATGATCCCGTACTGATCCCCTGCCGCCCGCACGACGGATTCCACGGCATGCCCGATGTCGGAGAGGCGATTGCCGGGGCGGGCAGCCTTCAAGCCGGCCCACAGCGACTCCTCCGTCACGCGTGACAGCTCTCGCAGGTCAGCAGCGACATCGCCCACGAGGACGGTCAGGGCGGCATCGCCGTGCCAGCCGTCGACGATGGCTCCGCAGTCGATGGAGACCACGTCACCCTGGAGGATGCGCCGGTTTCCCGGTATGCCGTGCACGACCTCCTCATTGACCGACACGCAGATATGCGCGGGGAACCCGTGGTAGCCGAGGAAGGAAGGGGTCGCCCCCTCGTCGCGAATGGATTGAGCGGCGCATTCGTCCAACTCGGCGGTGGTGATGCCCGGGGCCGTGATCTCGGCGACGCGTTGGAGGGTGCGGGCGACGACCAGGCCGGCCGCCCGCATGACCTGGATCTGGTCCGCCGACTTGATCTCGATGCGGTCGCGTGAACGGAACATGGTCAGTCGCGCAGGGCGGACAGGATCCGCTCGCTGACCTCAGGCACATCGCCCGCGCCATCGACCTGAAGGAGGATGCCGCGCTCGCGGTAGACGGCCACGAGGGGTGCCGTCTGGTCGAAATAGACCTCGAGGCGCCGGCGGATGACGTCAGCCGTGTCGTCCGCGCGACCCTGTTCCTGGGCCCGCTTGAGGAGCCGGTCGATGACCTCCTCGGTATCGACCGTGAGCTCCACGACACGGTCGAGGCGATTGCCGTCGGCCTGCAGCATCATGTCGAGTTCGTTGACCTGCTCGAGCGTGCGGGGATAGCCATCGAGGAGGAAGCCGGGCTGGCAGTCGTCATGGGAGATGCGATCGCGCACCATGGCGTTGGTGATCGAGTCCGGGACGTACTCACCGGCGTCCATATAGCGCTGGGCCTCCTCGCCGAGAGGCGTGCCCGCGCTGACGTTGGCCCTGAAGATGTCGCCCGTGCTGATGTGCGGCACGCCCAGCGCAGACGCGAGCACGACCGCCTGGGTGCCTTTGCCGGCCCCGGGAGGTCCCATGATGAGCAGCCTCATCAGCGGAGGAAGCCCTCGTAATTGCGCTGCTGGAGCTGGGAGTCGATCTGCTTGACCGTGTCGAGGCCGACGCCGACCACGATGAGAAGGCTGATGCCGCCGAAGACGAACTGGTCGCCGATGCCGATGAGGTTGAAGGCGAAG
Source organism: Actinomycetota bacterium (assembly GCA_041183165.1). Taxonomy (GTDB): domain Bacteria; phylum Actinomycetota; class Actinomycetes; order S36-B12; family S36-B12; genus Mxb001. Next base: position 7,718 of record JBEGMG010000198.1, read on the forward strand.
ACCGGCATGACGGCGATGAGGCCGAGGTAGATCGAGCCGGGGAAGGTGAGTCGGTTGAGGACGTAGGAGAGGTACTCCGCCGTGGGCTTGCCTGCACGGATGCCGGGGATGAAGCCGCCGTACTTCTTCATGTTGTCGGCGACGTCGATCGGATTGAAGGTGATCGACACGTAGAAGTAGGTGAAGAAGATCGTGAGGACGAAGAAGACGGTGAGGTACCACGTCGTCGTGCCCGTGGAGAAGTTCGTCGCGATCCACTGCGCCCACTCAGCCTGGCTTCCAGTCAGCTGCACGAGCAGCGTGGGGAGGAAGAGCAGCGAGGAGGCGAAGATGACCGGGATGACACCGGCCATGTTGACCTTGAGCGGGATGTAGGTCGAGGTCCCGCCGTACATGCGACGACCCACCATGCGCTTGGCGTACTGCACCGGGATGCGGCGCTGGCCCTGCTCGACGAAGACCACGAGGGCCAGCACGACCAGCGAGACCAGGAGGGTGAGGGCGAAGGAGAAGGTGCCGCGGCTCACGAAGACGTTGATGAACTGCGCGGGGATCGTGGCGATGATGGAGGTGAAGATCAGCAGCGACATGCCGTTGCCGACGCCGCGCTCGGTGATGAGCTCGCCGAGCCACATGATCACCGCTGTGCCGGCCGTCATGACGATGACCATGACGATGATGAGCAGGGCATTCTGATTGGGGATCAACTGCTCATTGCAGCCACTGAAGAGCTGGCCGGGGGTGCGAGCGAGCGACAGGATCGCTGTCGACTGGAGGATGGCCAGGCCGATAGTCAGGTAGCGGGTGTACTGCGTGATCTTGGCCTGCCCCGACTGGCCTTCCTTCTTCAGCGCCTCAAGCCGGGGGATGACCACTGTGAGCAGCTGGAGAATGATGCTCGCCGTGATGTAGGGCATGATGCCCAGCGCGAATACGGAGAGCTGCAGGAGCGCGCCGCCGCTGAAGAGGTTGATGACGGCGTAGACCGAGTTGTCCGAGGTCTGGTCGATGCACCGCTGGATCGCGGAGTAGTCCACACCGGGGGTCGGGACGACCGAGCCCAGGCGGAAGACCGCCAGCATGGCCAGCGTGAAGAGCAGCTTCTTGCGCAGGTCCGGGGTGCGGAACGCCGCGACGAAGGCGCTGAGGTGCACGCTTACCTCCTGGGCGATGCCTGCGCACCGCCGTGTGTCGTGGACTGAAGATCGGTCGTCCGGGCCCGATGCAGCCTAACCTAGGCTCCCCCGAGCACCGGGCTGGCGATCCTGGGGGGATCCTGGGTGGACTCCCCTAGATGGACCGTCAGGCCTTCTCGATGCTCCCGCCGGCCGCGGAGATCTTCTCCTGGGCCGAGGCGGAGAAGGCCTGGACCTTCACCTGGACGGCCACCGAGATGTCGCCCTGCCCGAGAACCTTGACCGGCTGACCCTTGCGGACCGCCCCCGCCGCCACCAGATCCGCGACCGTGACCGCTCCACCCTGGGGGAAGAGCTTGCCCAGGGCCGCGACATTGACGACCTGGTAGGTGACGGTGTTGGGGTTGGTGAAGCCCTTGAGCTTGGGCAGGCGCATGTGCAGCGGCATCTGGCCACCCTCGAAGCGCGCGGGGACCTGATTGCGTGCCCGCGTGCCCTTGGTGCCACGACCCGAGGTCTTGCCCTTCGAAGCCTCGCCGCGACCCTTGCGGGTCTTGGGTGTCTTCGCACCCGGAGCGGGGCGCAGGTGATGAACCTTCAGAGCCATGTCACTCGACCTCCTCGACTGAGACGAGATGGGAGACCGTGGCGATCATGCCTCGGATCTCGGGGCGGTCCTCCTTGACGACGGTGTCGCCGATGCGCTTGAGGCCCAGGGAGCGCAGCGTCTCGCGCTGGCTGTGGGTCCCGCCGATCGGCGACTTCCGCTGCGTCACCTGTAGGCGAACGCTCATGACGCACCTGCCGCACGCGCACGCAGGAGCGCCGCCGGGGCGACGTCCTCGAGCGGGAGTCCACGGCGAGCCGCAACCTCCTCGGGACGCTCCAGGTTGCGGAGCGCCTGCACCGTGGCGTGCACGATATTGATCGCGTTGTCGGAGCCGAGGGACTTCGACAGGACGTCGTGGATCCCGGCGCACTCCAGCACGGCGCGGACGGGGCCGCCCGCGATCACGCCGGTACCTGGCGCGGCAGGACGCAGGAGAACCACGCCGGCAGCAGCCTCACCGGTGACCGGATGCGGGATCGTGCCCTGGATGCGCGGCACCTTGAAGAAGTGCTTCTTGGCCTCCTCGACACCCTTGGCGATAGCCGCGGGCACCTCCTTGGCCTTGCCGTAGCCCACGCCCACGGTGCCATCGCCGTCGCCCACGACCACGAGGGCCGTGAAGCTGAAGCGACGACCGCCCTTGACGACCTTCGCGACGCGGTTGATGGTCACCACGCGCTCGAGGAAGGCGGACTTCTCCTCGCGGGGTGCGCGGTCGCGTCGCTCGCGGCGATCGCGTCCGCCCCCGGAGTTAGCGGCGCCGGTTCCCCGGCGGTCCATTGTCGACATGCCTCAACCTCTCCTGACCGTCAGAACTCGAGGCCGCCCTCGCGGGCGCCCTCCGCTAGTGCCGCAATGCGGCCGTGGAACATGTTGCCGCCGCGATCGAAGACCACGGTCTCGACGCCCGCCTGCTTGGCGCGGGCTGCGACGAGCTCGCCCACCTTGCGGGCCTGGGCGGTCTTGTCCGTACCAGAAGTGCGGACGTCCACCTCCATCGTCGATGCAGACGCCAGCGTGCGGCCGGCGCCGTCGTCGATGACCTGGGCCACGACGTGGCGGGCCGAGCGAGACACCACCAGGCGGGGACGCTGCGCGCTGCCACTGATCTTCTTGCGCACGCGCAGATGACGCCGCGCGCGTGCGGTGCGCTTGGGATTGCCCGAGCCGATCTTCGGGGCGAAGGAACTCACTTCTTGCCCGCCTTTCCGGCCTTGCGCCTGACGACTTCACCCTCGTAGCGCACGCCCTTGCCCTTGAAGGGCTCCGGCTTGCGCAACTTGCGGATGTTCGCGGCGACCTCGCCGACCTGCTGCTTGTCGATGCCCATGACCTTGAACTTCGTCGGCGACTCCACCGCGAAGGTGATGCCCTCGGGGGCGGGGAAGACGATCGGGTGGCTGTAGCCGAGGGCGAACTCGAGGTCGCTGCCCTTGGCCTGGACCCGGTAGCCCGTGCCGACGATCTCAAGGCCCTTCTCGTAGCCCTCGGTCACGCCCAGCACCATGTTGGCGATGAGCGTGCGCGTGAGGCCGTGGCGGGCGCGGGAATCGCGCTCGTCGTCGGGGCGCGTCACCGCGAGGGTGCCGTCATCCTGGCGCTCGACGGAGATGGGCTCCACGACCGTGTGGGTCAGCGTGCCCTTGGGGCCCTTGACCGTGATCACGGAGCCATCCACCGTCACGTCAACTCCCGAGGGAACGGTGATGGGCAGGCGTCCAATGCGCGACATGACTCCCCCTCACCAGACGTAGGCGAGGACTTCCCCGCCTACGCCCTTCTGTGCGGCCTGGCGATCCGTGAGGAGACCAGACGAGGTGGACAGGATGGCCACGCCCAGGCCGCCGAGGACCTTGGGCAGTGCGGTGCTCTTGGCGTAGACACGGAGCCCGGGCTTGGACACACGGCGCAGGCCGGCGATGGAGCGCTCACGGCTGGGGCCGTACTTGAGCTCGAGCACGAGGTTCTTGCCCACGGGGGCGTCCTCGACACTCCAGCCGGCGATGTAGCCCTGCTGCTTGAGGATCTCAGCGATCCCCACCTTGATCTTGGAATGCGGCATGGTCACCGCATCGTGATACGCGGAGTTGGCGTTGCGCAGCCGCGCAAGCATGTCCGCGATCGGGTCGGTCATCGTCATGGCCATCAGGCCCTTCTCGCCGTGGTATCCCCGGGGGGACCTTCGGCGTCGTGGTTTACCAGCTGCTCTTGGTGATGCCGGGGAGCTGCCCGGCGTGGGCCATCTCCCGCAGGCAGATCCGGCACAGGCCGAACTTGCGGTAGACGGAGTGCGGACGTCCGCAGCGAGTGCAGCGCGTGTAGGCGCGCACGGCGTACTTCGGCTTGCGCTGCTGCTTCTCGATCAGTGCCTTCTTCGCCACGGTCAGTTCTCCTTGAAGGGGAAGCCGAGGAGGCGCAGCAGGGCCCGCCCCTCCGCATCGTTCTCGGCGGTGGTGACGACCGTGATGTCCATGCCGCGGACGCGGTCGATCTTGTCCTGGTCGATCTCGTGGAACATCGACTGCTCCGTGAGACCGAAGGTGTAGTTGCCGCGGCCATCGAACTGCTTGCCGGACAGCCCGCGGAAGTCCCTGATGCGCGGCAGCGCGACCGACAGCAGTCGATCGAGGAACTCCCACATGCGGTCGCCACGCAGAGTCACGTGGGCGCCGATGGGCATGCCCTCGCGCAGTTTGAACTGGGCGATCGACTTGCGGGCCTTGGTCACCTGGGGCCGCTGGCCGGTGATCTCCGTGAGGTCGCGGATGGCGCCCTCGATGAGCTTGGAGTCACGCGCGGCCTCGCCGACGCCCATGTTGACGACGACCTTGGTCACACGGGGCACCTGCATGATGTTCTCGAAGGAGAATTCCTCCTGCAGGGCAGGCACGATCTCCTCGCGGTAGCGCGACTTCAGTCGCGGCATCTGGCGCTCGGTCATGGTGGTCATCACAGGTCCTTGCCGGTTCGCTTCGACACGCGCACGCTGCGCGTCGCCTCATAGGTGCTGCCGTCAGCACGGCGCTTCTCGACCTTCTCCTTGCGGAAGCCGACCCGTGTGGGGCGGTTGTCCTCGGGGTCGACGACCATGACGTTGGAGACGTGGATCGGAGCCTCCGTCGTGATGATGCCGCCGGTCTTGGCGCCGCGGTTGTTCTGGCCCACCTTGGTGTGCTTCTTGATGCGGTTGACGCCCTCGACGATCACCTTGTCGGACTCGGGGAAAACCTCGATGACCTTGCCGGTGATGCCGCGGTCCTTGCCGCTGATGACCTGCACGAGGTCACCCTTGCGAACGAAGAGGCCAGCCATGTCAGAGCACCTCCGGTGCCAGAGAGATGATCTTCATGAAGCGCTTCTCGCGAAGCTCACGCCCTACCGGCCCGAAGATGCGGGTCCCGCGAGGCTCGCCGTCACCCTTGAGGATGACTGCCGCGTTCTCGTCGAAGCGGATGTAGGAGCCATCGGGGCGACGGTTCTCCTTGCGGGTGCGGACGATGACGGCCTTGACCACCTCGCCCTTCTTGACACCGCCACCGGGGATGGCGTCCTTCACCGTCGCAACGATGATGTCGCCAATGCCGGCGTAGCGGCGTCCTGAGCCACCGAGCACACGGATGCACAGCAGTTCCTTGGCACCCGTGTTGTCGGCGACCTTGAGTCGGGACTCTTGCTGAATCACGTCGTCTCCCCTACTTCGCCTTCTCGAGGATCTCGACGACGCGCCAGCGCTTGGTCGCCGACAGCGGCTTGGTCTCCATGAGCAGCACGCGATCGCCGATGCCACAGGAGTTCTGCTCGTCGTGCGCCTTGAGCTTGCTCGTGCGGCGGACCACCTTGCCGTAGAGCGGGTGCTTGAAGCGGTCCTCGACGGCGACGACGACGGTCTTGTCCATCTTGTCGCTCACGACGAGACCCTCGCGGACCTTGCGTGCACTGCGTTCTGAGCTCACGTTCACCTTCTCGTCGGTCATGCCGCACCGCCCACGTGCTCGACGGGCGTGATGCCGAGCTCGCGCTCGCGCATCACGGTGTAGAGGCGCGCGATGTCCTTGCGCACCGCACGGAGGCGGCCGTGGTTCTCGAGCTGACCCGTCGCGCCCTGGAAGCGGAGGTTGAACAGCTCCTCCTTGGACTCACGCAGACGCGTGACGAGCTCCTCGTCGGTCAGACCGCGGAACTCCTGGGGTGATGTGCCGGCAGCCATCAGACCTCCGCAATCTCGTCGCGACGCACGATGCGGCACTTCATGGGCAGCTTGTGCATAGCCCTCGTCAGTGCCGCGACAGCGGTCTTCTCGTTGGGGTAGGACAGCTCGAACATCACGCGTCCGGGCTTGACGTTGGCCACCCACCACTCGGGCGAGCCCTTGCCGGAGCCCATGCGGGTCTCTGCGGGCTTCTTGGTGAGCGGACGGTCGGGGTAGATATTGATCCACACCTTGCCGCCACGGCGGATGTGCCGCGTGATGGCAATACGGTCGGACTCGATCTGGCGGTTGGTGACATACGCCGGCTCGAGCGCCTGCAGCCCATAGGTGCCGAAAGTCACCTCGGTGCCGCCCTTGGCGGCGCCAGTGCGCTTCGGGTGGTGCTGCTTGCGGTGCTTGACCTTGCGCGGAATCAGCATGATCAGACCTCGCCCTCTGTCGGTGCGGGAGCCTCGGCCACAGCCACGGAGGCGGTCTCGAGCGCCTCGTCGTCGCGACGGAGACCACGGCGCGGACGCTCCGGGCGCTTGCCCAGGCGAGCAGCCGCAGCGGCCGCCTCGCGCTCAGCGCGACTCGTCGGTGCGTCGCCCTTGTAGATCCAGACCTTGACGCCGATGCGACCGAAGGTGGTGCGGGCCTCGTAGAAGCCGTAGTCGATGTCCGCGCGCAGGGTATGCAGAGGCACACGACCCTCACGGTAGAACTCGGTGCGGCTCATCTCTGCGCCACCGAGGCGGCCTGAGACCTGCACGCGGATGCCCTTGGCACCCGCCTTCATGGTGCTCTGCATGCCCTTGCGCATCGCGCGACGGAAGGACACGCGGCTCGAGAGCTGCTCCGCGATGCCCTGGGCGACAAGCTGGGCGTCCATCTCGGGGTTCTTCACCTCGAGGATGTTGAGCTGCACCTGCTTGCCCGTGAGCTTCTCGAGATCTGCGCGGATGCGATCGGCCTCGGCGCCGCGGCGACCGATGACGATGCCGGGGCGAGCCGTGTGGATGTCGACGCGTACGCGCTCGCGCGTGCGCTCGATCTCGACCTTGCTGATGCCGGCTCGCTCCATGCCGCGCGAGAGGAGCTTGCGGATGGCCACGTCCTCTTCGACGTAGTCGCGGTAGCGCTGACCGGGCTTCGCGCTATCGGCGAACCACCGGGAGGTGAAGTCGGTCGTGATGCCGAGTCGGAAGCCGTGCGGGTTGACCTTCTGACCCATCTCAGCTCTCCTCTTCCGTGGCCGCAGCCTTCTTTGCGGGTGCCTTCTTGGCTGCCGCCTTCTTTGCCGGAGCCTTCTCTTCGGTGGCCTTCGGCTTATCGGAAGCCTTCGGCTTGTCCGTAGCCTTGGGCTTGTCAGCGGCCTTCTTCGCCGGCGCCTTGTCGGTTGCCTTGGGAGCCGCCTTCGGGGTTGCCTTGGCCGAGGTCGACTTCTTGGCCGGCGCCTTCACGGGCGCAGCGGCATCGAGAGTCTCGAGGACCACCGTGATGTGGCTGGTCCGCTTGCGGATCCGGAAGGCGCGTCCTTGAGCGCGAGGGCGGAAGCGACGCATGGTCGGGCCCTCGTCGACGTACGCCTCGGCGACCACGAGGGATGCGGGGTCGAGGTTGTGGTTGTTGGTGGCGTTGGCAATGGCGCTATCGAGCACCTTCCCCACCGGATCGCTCGCATCCTGCGGAGCGAAGCGCAGCACCGCCTGGGCGTCAGCCGCAGGCAGGCCTCGAATGAGGTCCACCACACGGCGCGCCTTCATGGGCGTGACACGGACGAACCGCGCCTGGGCCCTGGCTTCCATCGCTTTCCCCTTGCCTCTCGTGACTCTCGTGGTCTTCCGATGCCGGCGCCAGCGCTACTTGCGCTTGGCCTTCCGGTCTTCCTTGACGTGGCCCTTGAAGGTGCGCGTAGGCGCAAACTCGCCGAGCTTGTGGCCGACCATGTTCTCCGTGACGAAGACGGGAACATGCTTGCGTCCGTCGTGCACGGCGATCGTGTGGCCGAGCATGGCCGGCACGATCATCGAGCGTCGGGACCAGGTCTTGATGACCTGCTGGCTCTTGGCCTCGTTCTGGGCGTCCACCTTCTTGAGCAGGTGGTCGTCCACGAAGGGACCCTTCTTCAAGCTCCTGGGCACAGTCGTCTCCTAGCGCTTCTTGCCGGTCTTGCGTCGACGGACGATGAACTTGTCGCTCGGCTTCTTTGCCTTGCGGGTGCGACCCTCGGGCTTGCCCTTGGGGTTGACGGGGTGGCGACCACCGGAGGTCTTGCCCTCACCACCACCGTGCGGGTGGTCGACAGGGTTCATGGCCACACCGCGGACGGTGGGACGACGGCCCTTCCAGCGCATGCGCCCGGCCTTGCCCCAGTTGATATTGGACTGCTCGGCGTTGCCCACCTCGCCGACCGTCGCGCGTGAGCGGAGGTCGACGTTGCGGATCTCACCGGAGGGCATGCGCAGCTGGGCATAGGGCCCGTCCTTGGCGACGAGCTGCACGCTGGCACCCGCGGAGCGAGCGATCTTGGCTCCACCACCGGGGCGGATCTCCACGGCGTGGATCACGGTGCCGACAGGGATGTTGCGCAGCGGGAGGTTGTTGCCGGGCTTGATGTCCGCTGAAGCACCCGTCTCGACGGTGTCGCCCTGGTTGAGCTTGTTGGGCGCCAGGATGTAGCGCTTCTCCCCATCGGCGAAGTGGAGCAGCGCGATGCGAGCCGTGCGGTTGGGGTCGTACTCGATGTGAGCGACCTTGGCGGGCACGCCGTCCTTGTCTGCACGGCGGAAGTCGATGACGCGGTAGGCACGCTTGTGGCCGCCGCCCTGGTGACGCGTGGTGATGCGGCCCTGGTTATTGCGGCCGCCCTTGTTGGGCAGCGGGCGAACGAGCGACTTCTCGGGCGTGGAGCGCGTGATCTCGACGAAGTCGGCCACGCTCGCGCCACGACGACCCGGCGTCGTCGGCTTGAACTTACGGATTCCCATGGTGTTCGTCCCTCGCCCTAGCTGACCGGTCCGCCGAAGATGTCGATGCGATCGCCCTGCGCCACGGACACGATGGCCCGCTTGGTGGCAGCGCGACGACCGAACCCGCGACGCGTGCGGATGCGCTTGCCTTCGCGGTTCATCGTGTTGACTGACGTCACTCGCACGCCGAACACCTGCTCGACCGCGATCTTGATCTGGGTCTTGTTGGCGTCAGGGGCGACGATGAAGGTGTACTTGTTCTCGTCGAGAAGCCCGTAGCTCTTCTCCGAGATGACCGGAGCGAGCAGGACGTCACGCGGATCGGCGATCCTCATGCCGACACCTCCGATTCGGTCGCGACAGCCTTGGCGCCACGGCCCTTGACGGGCCCGGCGACGAAGGTGTCGAAGGAGTCCTTCGTGAAGATCACGTCGTCGGTCACGAGGACGTCGTAGGTGTTGAGCTGATCGGGGGCAACCACGCGCACATTGGGCAGGTTGCGGACGCTCAGCCACGAGGCGACGTCATCGCGCTCGACGACGACGAGGAGATTGGGACGCTCGGTGACCTCGAGCAGGAAGGCCTGGGCGCTCTTGGTGGAGGGCTCGTCGCCCGCGACCAGGGATGACACCACGTGCACTCGACCCTCACGCGCCCGATCGGACAGGGCGCCGCGCAGAGCAGCGGCCTTCATCTTCTTGGGCGTGCGCTGGTCGTAGGACCGAGGCGAGGGACCGTGGACCGTGCCACCGCCGGCGAACTGAGGAGCGCGCGTGGAGCCCTGTCGGGCGCGGCCGGTGCCCTTCTGCTTGTAGGGCTTCTTGCCTCCTCCGCTCACCTCACCGCGGGTCTTGGTGTCGTGCGTGCCCTGACGAGCGGCAGCGAGCTGCGCCACGACCACCTGGTGGATGAGGGGCACGTTGACCTGGACGTCGAAGATCTCCGCGGGGAGGTCGACGTCACCCTGCGCCTTGCCCCCGGGAACGAGGACCTTCACGGAACTCATGAGGACACCGCCTTCGAGGTCGTGCGGACGAATACGAGGCCGCCCTTGGGGCCGGGTACGGCGCCCTTGATGAGGAGCAGCCCGCGCTCGGTATCCACGGCGTGCACCTTCAGGCCCTGCGTCGTGTGGCGCACGGACCCCATGCGGCCGGCCATGCGCAGGCCCTTGAAGACACGACCGGGCGTGGCGCATGCGCCGATGGAGCCCGGCTTGCGGTGATTGCGGTGAGCGCCGTGCGAGGCGCCGACGCCGCTGAAGCCGTGGCGCTTCATGGTGCCGGCGAAGCCCTTGCCCTTGGTGGTGGCCGTCACGTCGACGACCTCGCCAGCGGCGAAGGTGTCGGCACCGACTTCCTGGCCGAGGGTGTACTCGGACGCATCGGTGGTGCGCAGCTCGACGAGGTGGCGGCGGGGAGCGACCCCGGCCTTGGCGAAGTGGCCAGCGTCGGGCTTGTTGACCCGTCGCGGGTCCACGGCGCCGAAGCCGAGCTGCACGGCGGAGTAGCCATCGTGATCGGGGGTGCGCACCTGCGTCACGACACAGGGACCGGCCTTGACCACGGTGACCGGGACGACGCGGTTGTTCTCGTCCCATACCTGGGT
>JBEGMG010000199.1:0-11501 GCA_041183165.1 Actinomycetota bacterium
TGAGGGCGTGCAGGTGGTCACGGTCCCCCGGATGTCCACATCGGCGGGCTTCGGACGCGACTCACGCGCCGCCGGTAGTCTTATCGTCGTCGCGACGGACCGCCGCACAGCGGTCGCGCTCGCTGCCGCGGGCACGCAGCCCGGCCTAGGGGTCGTCCTGCGCTGACATGCGGTACGTCGGTCCAGGGCAACGAGATCGGGAGGAACACCCGCATGATCAAGGGATTCAAGGAATTCGTCTTCCGCGGCAACGTCATCGACCTCGCTGTCGCCGTGGCGGTCGGCACCGCGCTCGCTGCCCTCGTCGCGGCCGTGACCCAGGCGCTCATCGAGCCGCTCGTCGGGTGGATCCTGAGCCTCCTTGGGGGTTCGGACGGCAGCATCGGTGGCACCATCACGCTGGCCGAGGGGTACGAAATCAACTTCGCGCTGCTTATCGGTGCGGTGATCACCTTCTTCGTCACCCTCGCCGCGCTCTACTTCTTCTTCGTCTTGCCGATGAACAAGTACCGGGCGATGACAGGTCAGGGAGGCGTCGACACGCGGCCCCCCGACGTCCAGTTGCTCGAGGAGATCCGCGATCTGCTCAAGCAGCAGGCCGAAGGGACCAAGCCCAGCGACTGACGATCACCCGTGATGGGGCGGTATCTGCTCGAGGTAGTACCGATCGTCGAAGGCATCGACACCCTCGTCGCTGGTGATATCGGGCAGGAGCCCACTCGGCTGCACGCGTGCCCTGATCCCACCCGCCGCGGACAGCGACTCACCCACGGCGGCACCCAGTAGATCGATGCCGGCATCGTCGATGACGAATGCGGGTGAGACCTGGAGGGCGCCCGAGGCGAGATTGCGCGTGAGCACGCCGCGCTCCCGCAGGCCGGCGAGCACCTTCGCCGGAACTCCTGCCGCCTTCGCCTCGGGTGTGTAGTCCACAGCAGCAAGCACGCCCACTCCCGCGCGTACCTCGCTGATCACGTCGTACGCCGCGAGCGGGCGGAGGGCATCGGCGAGGCGGTGCTGCAGCGCATCGGCGCGGGCCACCAGACCCTCCCGCTCGAGGATGTCGAGGTTGGCCATGGCAACCGCGCACGCGGCGGCATGCGCGGAGTAGGTGTAGCCGTGCCGCCACATCACGGGAGCAGCGCCACTCGTCCAGAAGGGCGCCGCGACTCGACCGGAGACCAGGACCGCGCCCAGCGGGATGTAGCCCGAGGTGATGCCCTTGGCGCTGAGCAGGATGTCCGGGTCCAATGACCATCGCTCGCTGGCGAACATCGCACCCGCGCGCCCATAGCCGCAGATCACCTCATCGGCCACGAAGAGGACCCCGTGCCGACGGCAGATCTCGCGCACGCGCGCCAGGTAGTCGCCCGGGGGTGCGTAGACGCCGCCGGCCCCGATGATGGGCTCGCAGAAGAACGCCGCGACATCCGACCGCTCATCCAGCAGCAACTCGAGGGCATCAGCGTCATCCCAGGGCACCTGCACGACGGCAGGGTCGAGGTCGCCGTGGCCCGCCCGATTGGCCTCGATGCCCGCCAGGCTCGTCCCCGCGAGATGCATGCCGTGATACGCGTGCTCGCGCGTGACGATCACCGTGCGCGACGCCTCACCGCACTCGGCCCAATAACGGCGCACCAGCTTGACCGCCGTGTCGACGGAGTCACTCCCGCCACTGGTGAAGAAGATCCGTGCGTCACCCATGGGCGCGAGCGCGGCAAGCCGCTGCGCCAGATCCAGTGCCGGCCGTGCCGCCAGGTCGCCGAATGCCGAGTACGAAGCGAGCCGCCGCATCTGCGCCGCGGCGGCTTCCCCGAGTTCGGCGCGGCCGTGACCCACATTGCAGTACCACAGGCCTGCCGAAGCATCGAGATACCGGCGGCCCTCCTCGTCGAAGACGTAGGCGCCCTCGCCGCGATCGATCACGAGTTCGCCCGCGGCTGACACCGCAGCCATGTCGGCGAAGGGATGCCACAGTCGCGTACCCGGTTCCTGAGCGGCTCTCGCGTACTCCACGGGCGCAGGCTAGCGTGATGTCCGTGCGCATCGTCCTGCTAGGAGCCACCGGTTACACCGGCCGACTCACCGCGGAGGCCATGGTGCGCGCGGGCCTCGCCCCGGTGCTCGCCGGGCGACGCCACGACGCCGTCGCGCGACTCGCCGACCGCCTCGCACCCTTCGCACCCCGACCGGGCACCGAGCCCAGCATCGCCATCGCCGACGCGGGCGACCCCGCATCGGTGCGACGACTCCTCGAATCCCCCGACGACGTCCTGGTCTCCACCGTGGGGCCCTTCGTCGAGTGGGGCGATGCCGCGGTCGCAGCCGCCGTCGACGCGGGGGCGGCGTACCTCGACTCCACCGGCGAGCCTCCCTTCATCCGACGCGTCTTCGAGGAGTTCGGCCCGCGCGCGGCTGCCAGCGGTGCACGGCTCATCACGGCCTTCGGCTACGACTACGTGCCGGGCAACCTCGCCGGAGCGCTCGCGCTACGTCGATGCCGCCGGGCCGGGCGTCCCGCGACGCGGCTCGACATCGGCTACTTCATCGAGGGGTCGTTCGGCATCAGCTCCGGCACGCGTGCCAGCGCGGCAGGCGTGCTTCTCGCCCCCAGCTACGCGCGACGCGGTGGCACGGTGATCGAGCGCCGCTCGTCCGGCGGACGCACGCGTGCATTCGACCTGGGTCGGGGCAGGGTGTGGAAGGGTCTGCCCGTCGCCGGATCGGAGCATCTGGCGCTTCCCCTCACCGATCCCGACGTATCCGATATCGAGGTGTGGCTCGGCTGGGCGGGCAAGTGGACCCCGGCGGCGGCGTACGCCGGCACCGCCCTCGGCGCGGTCGCCGCGGTGCCCGGCGCCGGCGATCGGGCCATGCGCGCGCTGCGCCAGCGGCTGGGGCGCACCACGGGCGAGGGTCCCGATGCCGCGAGCCGAGCAGCCGCGCGCACCGTGGTGCAGGCAGAGGCCTTCGATGCCGTGGGACGACCCCTCACGTCAGTGCGCCTGGAGGGGCCGTCGCCGTACGACCTCACCGCAGAGTCGCTGGCCTGGGGAGCGGCCATGTCCGCCACGCAGTCCGTCGTCCCCGGAGCGCACGGACCTGTCGATGCCTTCGGACTCGACGCACTCGAGCGCGGCTGCGCCGACATGGGACTCATCGCGGTCACGTAGTCCTGCGATGACCATCCACACCCAACTCACCGAGCGCGAGTGGCGCGAGCGCGCGGCCGCACACGCCGAGCGCGTCACTCCCTGGATCGAGCCCCGGCTCGAGCGCCGCCGCCGAGGCCAGAGCCACCCCGTCGATGACTTCCTCTTCGACTACTACTCCTGGCGGCCCGGACAGCTGGCCCGATGGCATCCGGGGGCGGGAGTGGTGCTCACCGGCGACGTCGCGAGCTTCCGCGTTCTCCGCGGCTACCTCGTCGACGATGTCGGCGCACGCGTGGACCCCGCGCATCTGCCCGTCGACATTCTCCAGTCGACGCGCCACCTCCTCGAATCGACGGCAGCGCGGCCGGCGTCGCTCGGGTGCTTCGGCCGGCACGAATGGGCCATGGTCTACCGCCAATCACCGGAGGAGATCCGCCACTCGGCCTGGCCACTGCGCCTCGCCCCGCAGGCCATCGCGCAGGTGGTGGAGTCGTCTCCTCTGCGCTGCACCCACTTCGATGCCTTCCGCTTCTACACCTCGCAGGCGCGCCCGCTCAACATCGTCGAGCCCACCCGTGCGACCCAGGCCGCACTCGAGCAGCCGGGATGCCTCCACGCCACGATGGACCTCTACAAGTGGTGCTTTCGCGCCTACCCCGCGATCAGTGCCGACCTGACCGCGGACTGCTTCGCGCTCGCCCGTGAGGTGCGCGCGGTCGATATGCGGGCATCGCCGTACGACTTCCGAGAGCTGGGCTACTCGCCCATCACCATTGAGACTTCCGAGGGTCGAGCGGAGTACGTCGAGTATCAGCGCGACTTCGCCGCGCGCGGCGCACTCTTGCGCGCACGCCTGATCGAGAATCTGCGCACGGCACTCGGAGTAGGAGCACCGGCGTGAACACCCAGGCGGGAGCGGCCCTGCTCCGCATCGCCGCGTTCGGAGTAGCGGCCACCCTGGTCGGCGTCGTCCTCGCCGTATTCGCCACCGGTGCATCGACCCCCGATGAGGGCACCGGGATCGCGACCCTGCAGACCGCGGTGTTCTTCTTCGGCCCCATCGCCGCCATCGCAACCCTGGCCTTCATCGTCGTCCTGGCACTCACGCGGCCCGCGTCGCTCGCCCTCAGGCGCCGGGCCGCACGTGCGGTGGCCATTGCCTACGCCGTCATCGGCGCGGGCCTGGGGGTGCTGCTGTCCTCGACATGGTGGGGACTGCTCGGCGGATTCGCCTCAGCCGGCGCCGCAGCTCTTGCCTGGTGGTTCCTGGGTCGTGAGGATCCGCAACCGATGGCCTAGGAGTGCGGGTAGGGCACTCCGGTCGCGTCGAACTCCGCCACGATCTCCTCGTAGCGAGCGTCGATGCGCGCTGCGGTCGCGTCGTCGTAGTCACGACGCCACCTGCCGATATGCGCCTGCTGGGGCAGGACGTTGGCGTCGAACCACTGCGAGAGACGCCGGTCGGGCTCTACGCCGATCCCCGCGAGGAGCGCGGCGAGGGTGGTCTCACGGTCCGTGACGGTGAGTTCGTGCAGGTCGACCCGGAGGAACCTGCCGGGAGGGCATGCCTGCTCGGCGCGGTGCGCATCGATCATGCGCTCCCGCCACTCCTCGAGCGCGGTGAAGACATCGGCCGGACCAAACGGCTTGGAGACAAAGGACGCTGCCACATCGCGGCCGTCTCGCATCATGTGCACGACTACGCCGTCGGGGAAGAGCGCGAGGACCCGATCGGCCGCCCGGGCGTTGGCCGGGGTGGTGTCGACCCACCGCGCTTTCCCTTCACCGCGAGACTGGGCGTCGGCCCACTTGCCCGAGGACACGATCACCTCGGCGAAGTGGCGTGACGCCCGCGCAGGATCCTCGGCGAACCCGGCGACGTAGGCATCGCAGGCAGCGCGCATCTGCTCCTCATCGAGGCGACGGAAGAGACCGGAGCGCGCACCCGAGGGCTTGATGCGCACGTACCAGTGCTCCCAGAGGGCGTCCACCACCTGCTGTGGTGTCACCTCGCCCGCATAGGCGTCAGCAACTCCTCCCCGCGAAGCGAGGAAGCGCAACTCACGCGGATTCGTCGCGCGCAGATCAGGATGGCGCCCGAGAAGTCGTCCCGCGATGGTGGTGCCGCTGCGCCCAGTGCCACCCACGAAGACGGGCCTGTCCGGCGCGAGCCACTCGCTCATGGGCGACCTCTCACTTGCGCTTGCGCTTCGCCCGCTCCGCGCGGCGGCGCTCCGCCCGACTGGCATTGGGATCGACCTCGATCTCCTCGCCGTCAGCCAGCAGGGTCTCGCGCGAGACACCGCCATCCGCGGAGGGCGCGGAGTACTCCAGCAGCTGCGGCCGCGACGGTCCGAGGCCCTTGGCCGTAACCGACGGAGCCGACTTGGCCGCAGCAGCGATCGCCTGCACCGCAGCAGATGCCGGCGCCTCCGTGACGACCGCGGCAGCCTGAGCTGCTTCCTCGCTCACCGAAGGTGGCGCCTGCACCTCGACGTGGAAGAGGAAGCCGACCGTCTCCTCCTTGATCGCCTCCATCATCGCGGTGAAGAGCTCGTAGCCCTCGCGCTGATACTCGATCAGGGGATCGCGCTGCGCCATGGCCCGCAGGCCGATGCCATCGCGCAGGTAGTCCATCTCGTACAGGTGCTCGCGCCACTTGCGATCCAGCACGGAGAGGATGACTCGACGCTCGAGCTCGCGCATGACCTCCTCGCCGAGCTCCGCCTCACGACGGTCGTAGGCCAGATGGATGTCGTTGGTGAGCTCCTCAGCGAGGAACTCCGATGACAATCCGGACCGGCCGGCACCGGACTGCTCCTCGAGCTCCTCGACGGTGATTCCCACCGGGTAGAGCTGCTTCAGGGCCGTCCAGAGCTTCTCGAGATCCCAGTCCTCGGGGTAGCCCTCGGCGGTCGCCGAGGCGACGTAGCCCGCGATGACCTCATCGAGGAACGTGCGGACCTGCTCGTGGATATCGGCACCCTCGAGCACCTGCTTGCGCTCGTCGTAGATCACAAGGCGCTGACGGTTGAGCACGTCGTCGTACTTCAGGACGTCCTTGCGGATCTCGAAGTTCTGCGCCTCGACCGACGTCTGCGCGGACCGGATGGCATTGGTGACCATCTTGGCCTCGATCGGCACATCGTCCGGGACGTTGAATCGCCGCAGGAAGGCATCGACCATCTCGGCCTTGAACAGGCGCATGAGGTCGTCCTCGAGCGAGAGGTAGAAGCGGGTCTCGCCTGGATCGCCCTGGCGACCGGATCGACCGCGGAGCTGGTTGTCGATGCGCCGTGACTCGTGGCGCTCGGTGCCGAGAACGTAGAGGCCACCGAGGGCGATGACCTCCTCGTGCTCAGCCGCCACGGAGGCCTGCGCCGCAGCGATGGCCTCCGGCCATGCCTTCTCGTAGCTCTCCGGATCTTCGACGGGGTCGAGTCCGCGGCGCTCGAGTTCCTGGGCGGCACGGAACTCCGGGTTGCCGCCGAGCATGATGTCGGTGCCGCGGCCCGCCATGTTGGTGGCCACCGTGACCGCGCCCTTGCGTCCTGCCTCGGCGATGATCGAGGCCTCGCGCTCGTGGTTCTTGGCGTTGAGCACCTCGTGGCGCACGCCGCGCTTCTTGAGCTCCTGCGAGATGGTCTCGCTCTTCTCGACACTCGTCGTGCCGATGAGGACGGGCTGCCCTTCCTGGTGCCGCTCCTCGATGTCGTCGATGACGCAGGAGTATTTGGCCGACTCGGTGCGGAAGACAAGGTCGGGCTCATCGAGTCGGACCATGGGCCGGTTGGTCGGGATCGGGACGACACCGAGCTTGTAGATCTGGTGGAACTCGGCGGCCTCCGTCATGGCCGTGCCGGTCATGCCCGAGAGCTTGTCGTAGAGACGGAAGTAGTTCTGGAGCGTGATCGTGGCGAGCGTCTGGTTCTCGGCCTTGATCTCCACGCCCTCCTTGGCCTCGATGGCCTGGTGCAGCCCCTCGTTGTAGCGCCGTCCCTTGAGGAGTCGCCCCGTGTGCTCATCGACGATGAGGATCTCGCCGTCGAGGATGACGTAGTCGCGATCCCGCTTGAAGAGCTCCTTGGCTCGAATGGCGTTGTTGAGGAATCCCACGAGGGGCGTGTTGACCGTGTCGTAGAGGTTGTCGATGCCGAGCTGGTCCTCGACCTTGTCGATGGCGGATTCGAGCACACCGATGGTCTTCTTCTTCTCGTCGACCTCGTAGTCCTCGTCGATCGTCAGCGTCCGGGCGATGCGGGCGAACTCCGCGTACCACTTGGTGGGCTGGTCAGCCGGTCCGCTGATGATGAGCGGGGTCCGCGCCTCGTCGATGAGGATGGAGTCGACCTCATCCACGACGGCGAAGTTGTGACCGCGCTGGACCATCTCGGTGGTCGACCACGCCATGTTGTCGCGGAGGTAGTCGAAGCCGAACTCGTTGTTGGTGCCGTAGGTGATGTCTGCTGCGTACGCCTCGCGCCGCTCGGCCGGGGTCATGTGCGCAAGGATCACGCCGACTTTCAGCCCGAGGAAACGATGGATGCGACCCATCCACTCCGCATCGCGCTCAGCAAGGTAGTCATTGACGGTGACGACGTGCACCCCTTTACCCGAGAGGGCATTGAGGTAGGAGGGCAGCGTCGCGACGAGGGTCTTGCCCTCACCGGTGCGCATCTCGGCGATGTTTCCGAGGTGGAGGGCGGCACCTCCCATGAGCTGGACGTCGTAGTGGCGCTGCCCCAGGGTGCGCCGGGCGGCCTCGCGGACGGTGGCAAAGGCCTCGGGGAGGAGATCGTCGAGCGTCTCGCCCTGCTCCAGACGCGTGCGGTACTCGCCCGTGAGCGCCCGCAGCTCCTCGTCGCTCATCGCGACGAAGTCGTCCTCGATGGCGTTGACCTGCCGGGCGATGCTTTCCAGGGTTCGCAGGGTCTTGCCCTCGCCCGCGCGGAGGATCTTGTCCATGATGCCCACCCGGTCATCCTAGACGTGCTGCGACAGTCGCCTATCCGCCGTCCTCGCCCAGGCGGACCAGCCCCCAGCGGGCCGCCTTCACGACCGCCTCCGTGCGCGATCGGACCTGGAGTTTCTCGTAGAGGCGCCGCACGTGGTTCTTGACGGTGTTCTCGCTGATCACCAGCGCCTCGGCGATCTGGTGATTCGTCCTGCCCTCGCCGAGCAGTGCCAGGACTTGGAACTCCCGGCGCGTGAGATCCGGCGGACGGGTTGTCGCACCGCTCGAGCGCGTACCCGCGTTGACGACCGTGCGGCCGTCGGCTACGGCGTGGGCCGCGCTCATGAGCGCCGCCTCGTCGAGGTCGCGGTCGACCGCTCCCCGCGCACCCGCCGACACCAGGGCGCCGAGCTCGTCGGCCGTCGGACCGCCGACGAGGACGAGCAGGCGCCAGTCCGGATGCTGCCGCACGACGTCGGCGACGTCTCGGGCATCCGCCGAGGGGAGCAGGTCCCACAGGACGAGCGCCGGCTGGCCGGCGGCATCCGCCGCGTCAAGCACCGTCCATCCGGCATCCGCCAGCATCGCGGCGAGTCCCCGGCGGACGATCGGACTCGTCGACAGGACTGCAGCGTGCGCAGACGCATCCCGGGAAGGCCCCACGGCCACAGTCTGCTCTGCGCTAGACCGCCGCACCATGCTGGAGGTAGGAGTCGTAGAGCTGCTCGAAGATCAGCGGAGGAACCAGGGGCAGGTCCCGCAGGCGCACCCCGGTCGCGTCGGCCACGGCATTGGCGATCGCCGGAGCGACCGGGTCGATGGGCGACTCGGCGCACCCCTTGGCTCCGAAGGGCCCGACGGAGTCCTCGACGTCGGCGAAGAAAACCTGGATCGGAGGCACATCGGCGAAGTTCGGGATCCGATACATGCGGATCCCCGGGTTGAGAACCGTCCCCTGGTCGTCCATCTGCCACCACTCGGTCATGGCGAAGCCGATGCCCATGGTGACGCCGCCCTCGACCTGTCCGCGCAACTGCTGGGGATTGATGACGGTCCCACCGTCGATCCCGTGCGCCACCTGGAGCAGCCGTATCTCACCGGTGATGCTGTTGACCGCAGCGCGAACGCCGGTGACGTTGAAGCCGACGCTCACCGGCGAGCCGTAGGCCTTGCGGGCCTGGCTCAGCGCTACGCCCTCAGCCACCGCGCGCTGCGCGAGCTCGGCCAGGGGGATCTGGCGTCCGTCGACCATCACCGAGTCCGCGAGCAATTCGATGGCTGCACCATCAGCTGCCTGACGCTCGGCGTATTCCAGGATCCGGTATCGCAGTCCCTGGGCGGCGTAGGTCACTGCGCGCCCGGCGACGAAGAGCCCGGTCTGCGCGAAGGCTCCCGTGTCCCAGCCGGATTCCGCCGTGTCGCCGTAGCGGATCGCCACGCGGTCCATCGAGGTGCCGAGCGCCGCCGCGGCGAACTGGACGTGGCTCGTCGTCGTGCCATTGCCGAACTCGCAGGTGCCCACACGCACGAGGTAGGTCCCGTCGGGAAGCAGTTCGACGCTCGCCTCGGAGCGGTGCTCCGTGGGGGGCGAGGTGTCGTACATCGACATCGCGTATCCGACGCCGGTGGACCACTCGGGACCTTCGGGTGCCGACAGCGACGGCCCTGACTCGATGGCGCTCTGCACCATGTCGAGGCACTGGTCGAGCCCGTAGCTCCCGAGGCACTCGTCGATGGGAGCCCCTCCGACAGCCAGGTTGTCTCCTGGCTGCACGGCGTTGCGCCGGCGGAGTTCCATCGGCGACATCCCGAGGAGACCGGCCAACTCGTCGATCGCGGACTCCATCGCGAACGTCGGCTGGGCAGCCCCATAGCCCCGGATGGCACCCGCGGGGACGGTGTTGGTGTAGACCGCTCGGCCGGTGTAGCGCTTATTGCGGCAGCGGTACCACGCCAGCGCAGCCGAACTCGCGCCCAGGGTTTCGCCGCCGTGGTTGCCATAGGCCCCGGTGTTGGACGTGACGTCGATCGCCATCGCCGTGATCTCGCCGTCGCGGGTCGCGCCCAGGGCTACCTCGATGATCATGGGATGGCGCGACGTGCCTCCGATGAACTCCTCCTCTCGCGTCCATTCCCACTGCACGGGGATGCGCAGATCCAGCGCTGCCAGGACGCAGAGGTCCTCGGTGAGCATCTCCTGCTTGCTGCCGAAGCCACCTCCGACCCGTCCGGTGAAGACGTGCACGAGGTCGCGCCGGATGCCGAAGACGTAGGAGATCTTCTCCTTGCAGATGAAGGGCGCCTGCGAGCTGGTGCGCACGTGAAGGACTCCGTCCTCGCCCACCCAGGCCACGCTTCCGTGAGTCTCGAGCTGCGCGTGCGACTGTCTCGGCGTGCGATAGGTCGCGCGATGGACGACATCTGCGGATGCCAGCGCCTCCTCCACATCACCTCGACCGAACTCCATATCGATCAGGAGGTTCCTCTCGGGCTCCGTGATCCAGGCATCCTCGCTCCGGTGGTGGACATGCGGTGCCCCGGGAAGCATCGCCTCCTGAACGTCGAGGACGGCGGGGAGCACTTCCCACTCGATGACGATCTGGCGGCACCCTTCCTCGGCAGCCGCCACGGTCTCGCCGACCACCGCCACCATGCGCTGTCCCTTGAACCGCGCGACCTGATCCAGGACGAGCGTGTCGTCGGGCTCGACCAGGTGGTTCTCGTGGAGGGCTGTCGTGAATCGCTTGAGCGGGACGTCCTCCCATGTGTAGACGGCGAGGACTCCGGGAACGGCGCGAGCCGCCGCCGTGTCGATCCGGAGGGCACGCGCATGCGAGTGAGGCGAGCGCACCACCTTGATGTGCGCCGTCCCCGGCGGCACCTCGTCCATGGTGTAGCGCACCGAGCCCGTCACGACGCCGCGTCCCTCGAGAGCGCCTACGCTGGCGCCGATCTCCTTGCCGGGCGAGACGTCCGTCTCGACGTGGGCCACGCCGTCGATCGCGTCATGGATCGCGCGGAAGCCCGTGCACCGGCACAGGCTTCCGCGCAGCGCTGCCGGAAGGTCGGCCCGCTGCTCGTCATCGAGCGAGGCGCAGGTCATGATCATCCCGGCCGTGCAGAATCCGCACTGGAAGCCTGGAGAGTTCAAGAAGGCGTCCTGCATGGGATGTAGCTCATTCCCGTCGGCGAGGCCCTCGATGGTGGTGATGCTGCGCCCCCGCATCTGCTCCGCAGAGGTGATGCAACTGTGCATCGGATGGCCGTCGACCCAGACGGTGCAGGCCCCGCAGTCGCCGCTATCGCAGCCCTTCTTGACCCCCGTGTGGCCGAGATCGCGGAGGAATGTCCGCAGGCACTGGCCCGGCGCAGGCGAACTGCTGAACTCACGG
>JBEGMG010000200.1:0-2654 GCA_041183165.1 Actinomycetota bacterium
CTGTCCATCCTCGGTGACGGCCTTGCGCTGCCACACGCGGTCGCTGTGCTGCGGCAGCGGCCGATCCCCACGCGTGGCCTGCTGCGACCGCCCCGAATCGCGGTCACCGCATGACACGGCCAGCAGGAGCACGAGGAGCACCGCGGCGGATGATCCGCGTGGACGATCGGCCCACAGGTGGCGACCTGCTGCACCGGCCCAGGCATGCACGGCACCCGCGCAGGATTGCAGCCGGCCTCGACGCGCGCAGCCGGTCATGAGTCGCCTCCGGTCGTCGGGGGAGCCTCGGTCGGCTTGGGCGCCACGGCCGGCAGTTCGTTCTGGCGCACCTGGGTCCGCTTGCGCGTGTAGAACTTCCCGAGCGATCCGGTGAACCGCCAGGCGCCATCCGCACCGAACGCCTGGAAGCGATGGTTGCCGCGATCCACCACGAGCACGCCGTCGCGCAGTGCCGTCACGCCCTGCGGCAGCCAGAACTCGTGATCCAGGATGCCGCGCGCGACCGTCGACGAGACGGGCACCGTGCTCCCATCGGCCGAAATCCGCACCATATGCATGGCATCGGTCGACTCGTCGGTCACGACCAGCGTGCCGTCGTCACAGAACGCGACGCCGAACGGACGCTTCAGCGCCGTCGCACCCGCGCCCACGCCCAGCTCGGCGATCCGCACCCACGTCGCATCGCCGGGTCGTCGCCAGATCGCGCCGCCTGCGCGGTCGGCGATCACGAGCTCGCCTTGCCGCGCCGCCGCCTGCACGGGCTCGCGCACGCCCTCGGGCAGGTCGATGCGCCTTGGCTCGCCGCCGCTGTAGCGCAGCGGCAGCGCGTCGCGATCAAGCTGCCAGACGCAGCGATTCGCCGAATCGAGCACCAGCAGTTCCGTGCCATCCCAGGCAAGGTCCCGGATGTTGGGCCGTGCAGCGCCCACCGATCGCGCAACCGCGACGAGGTCCGTCGACCGGACCAGCCGGGGCAGGAACGGGTCGAACGGCACGGGCTTCGAACGATCGGGCGACGCGGAGACCACGTCGATGCGCGCGTTCGATCGGTCGGCGATGACCACGCGTTCGCCTGGCAGGACGCAGACCGAGACAAGCGCGCCGTACCTGCCCGGCAGTGCGGCACTGCCACCGATGGTGGTGATGTGCGCGGGGGCCGGCGATGCACCCATCAGGTTGAAGACCATCACCGATCCGGTCTCGGGCTCGGTCATCGCCATGATCGGGCCGAGCGCGCTCGCATCGGGGCCGAAGTGGCTGCTCACGGCGTCGCGCGGCACCGAGAGGCCATCGTCGATCGGGGCGGGACCACCGGGCGACAGGACCTGCACGCGATCCTCGAAGCCCTCGCAGACCATCGCCTGCGTTCCATCGGGCGAGAACGCGATCGCGTCCGGATAGTGGATGCGGCCCTTGCCCTGCCGCGGGATCACGGCGTGCATGCCCCACCAGCCGATCATGCGTCCGGTGGCCTGCTCCAGCACGGCGATGCGGTGGTTGAGGTGATCGCACACGTAGACGCACCCATCCCGACAGGCGATCCCGGTGGGTTCGGTGAATTGGCCGGGGAACGCGCCACGCTCACCGAAGGCCTCGCCCGGTCCGGCTTCGCGTGGATCCCACCGATGCACGCGGTGCGTCGCTGCGTCCGTCCACCAGACCCGGCCCTGCGCATCGAAGGCCACGCCCGCAGGCGACACGCCCTCCGCACGCGCGACCACGCCGTTGGCCGTCGACGCAAGGTCGAACACCAGCACCTGCCGCAGTGCGGCATCGGCCACCGCAACCAGCGTGCCGTGCGCCGCGACCGCGATGGGCTCGCGGAGCACCGCATCGCCGATGAAGCTCGTCTGCGTGCCGTGCACGATGCGGATCCGCGGTGGCGCGCGCTCCACCACGAGCAGCGCCTCGTGGTCCGCGGCGATCGCGCACGGCGAGCGCAGGGGCGGCACGAACGCAAGTTCCGCGCCCGGCTCCTTCGGCGAGACCAGCCGCACGACCCCCCGCTCGCCCTCCAGGACGACCATGCCCTCGGCGCCGTCCGGCAGGCCGAGGGCGCGTCCCAACGCACTCTTGACGAAGGCCACGCTGCACGCGCCGCGCAGGTCCTCGACCTGCGCGACCGGCTGGGCATGCGGCGGGCACTCGATGCACGGCATGCGCCAAGCGTATCGCGCAACGGCCACCATCCGCTGACTATCCTCGCGCCATGAGCCATGCAGCCCACCACCGTGGACCATCGATCGCGGTCCGCTCGGTCGCCGTCGTCGGGTGCCTCGTGATCCTCGCGGCACTCGTGGGCGGCCTGCTCGGCCACCACGGCAATGACCACGCCAAGCCGGTGGTGCCGGACTCATGGGCCATCGGTTCAGCCCCGTTCGCGTTCCTCCTCCTCGCGATCGCGACCTTCCCGCTGATCCCCGCCCTGGCGGGTTGGTGGCACAGCAACGTCAGCCGCCTCGCCGTCGCCGTCGTCTGCGGCGTCGCCACGCTCGCCTGGATCACGGCCACCATGGGAGCGGAGCACGCCGCAACCCTGACCGGCCACGCCGTGCTCGATGAGTACATCCCGTTCATCGTGCTGCTCTTCTCGCTCTACGTGATCTCGGGCGGCATCGCGATCCGAGGGAACCTGCCGGCGCACCCGGTCACGA
>JBEGMG010000201.1:0-2579 GCA_041183165.1 Actinomycetota bacterium
CCGCAGCACGAAAGTTCAGCGGCACCGACTCCTCGAACGTCGACGACTGGGCCCGCATCGAAATCTCGTTCAACGGCGACTTCGAGTGCTACGAGCCCCGAGATCCGACGCCGTCCGAGGAGTGAGTCCGAACATGAAGACGGCTCTCATCGGCGCCCTGACCGCCGGCATCCTGCTGGCCGGCTGCGGGTCGGCGGCGTCGACACCCGCCCCCGTGGAGTCCAGCTCGTCCGGCGGCGAGGTCGCGGCGGCCATTCCCTACTGCCCCGAAGGCCCGCCCGCACTGGGAGACTTCAAGTCCTTCAAGGACACGTACAGGGCCAATGACGGAGTCGTAGGCACGATCCACAACACGGGAGATTTCGACCTCGGCATCACCAGAGGACTCCATGACAGCCCCGACTGCTATCTCACACCCGGCAAGTCGGTCGTCTTTGCAGGCTGGCAGTGGATGAGGTTCAAGATCCGCGAGCGCGGGTGGTACGAGTACGACGGCCCTGGCAAGTACAAGTATCAGGGCAACGGGACCTACTTCGAGCTATCGGATCCGGACTACAGCCTCCCCACCGTCACCCTCGGCGGAGAAGAGTCCTACTGCCCCAGACAGGTGCAGGAGAAGGCCCTCGCCGAGGACGAGTGGTACTACGGCGCGATCGACGTGCATCGGCTTCCCGACGATGCCGCCGCCGCTCGCGAGTGGAGCGGCGTCGATTCATCGAAGGTCAACGACTGGGCGCGCATGGATGTCTTCGTCACCGACATGGTCCAATGCGACTGACCTCACGGCGCGCTGCCCTCGCGTACGCCCTGGCTGCCGGGGTCCTGCTCGCCGGCTGCGGGTCGGCGGCGTCGACACCCGCCCCTGTGGAGTCCAGCCCGTCCGGGGGTGAGGTCGCCGCGTCGGTGCCCGACTGCCCGGAGGGCGCTCCCGCCCGTGACGGATTCCAGAGCCGGACGAACGAATTCAACGGCGTCGTCGGAACGCTCTACAACGACACGGGGGAGGAACTTCAGGTCACGGCTGTACGCAGCGGGACGGTATGCCGGCTGGCGGCGGGAAGGTCCGTGGTGTTCGCCGATGGTCGCCTCGAACGGGAAATTCAGGATCCCAACGACCAGAAGAGGGCGTCGTACATCGTCAAGTCCCCTTCGGGAGCGGAGGCAGAGGTGCAGTTGACCGACCCGAACTACGGCCGGCCCTGGGGGGATGTCTTCGTCCCTCGGAAGTACGCGTCCTGCACCTCCGAAGGGACCGGCTGGCTAGCCGAGGGCGAAACTTGGGAGAAGGACACCGCCCAACTCGGCCATGTGCGCATCACCCGGCTTGACGACGACGCCGATGCGGCCCGCCGTTGGAGCGGCACCGACTCCTGGACCGTCGACGACTGGCAGCGGATCGACGTCCGGTTCCTACGTCTGAGCAAGGGCTGCTGAGGTCACGTCATGCGATCCACCCTCACTGCCGCCCTGGCTGCCGGGGTCCTGCTCGCCGGCTGCGGGTCCACGACGTCGACGCCCGCCCCTGTGGAGTCAGAGTCGGCGAGCGGAGCGGTTGCGGGGACGGTGGCCGACTGCAAGGAGGGGCCTCCCGCGGAGCTCTTCAAGGCCAATACCTACAGTCACGACGGTGTCGTGGGCACGATGCGCAACACGGGGACCAAGGATCTCGTCGTCGCCCTAGCCACGGAATGGCCAGGGACTCCAGAGGACCCCAAGACGCCGAGGTGCTACCTCGCACCGGGCAAGGGCGTCGTCTTCGCGCTGGGGGGCGGCGCGACCTACCGCGAAGTCACCGGACGCTTCGTCGTCTACGACCGGGAGTGGTACGACCTGCCTACGGACTCCCCGGAGAAGAGCCGCCATAGCAGGAACGGGATGGCCATCGCGCTCAGCGATCCCCTCATGGGAAGAGTGGAAGTCAACGTGGGCGGCTACGACGTGAAGGGCCGGACGGCATTCTGCCCGGTTGAAGAGGACACGCGCCATTTCCTGGAGGGGTTCGAGTACCCCTTCGCGGACGGCGGGGCACGGTTCAAACGTCTGAAGGACGACAAGGCTGCGGCGCGGGAATGGACCGGCATCAATGCCGAGAATGTCGACGACTGGGCGCGTGTCGACATCGAGATCGCGCGCACCGGCGGGTGCGACTGACTACGCGTCGCTCGCCTAGAGAAACGCCCGCAACTCCACCGGCTCGTTGCAGGCAGCCGATGCCTCGATCGCCCAGGCGCGCGCCGTCTCGGCGTCCGGCGCATCCAGGATCCAGAATCCCGCTATCCGGCGCGGCCCGTCGGCGAAAGGTCCGGCTGATTCGGCCACGTGCTCACCCCTGGCGTCGATGACGAGCGAGTCGCTCGCGATGCCGTTGGCGTAGACGAGGGCTCCCTGCTCGCGCATGCGCTGGTTGAAGTCTCCCGTGTCCGCCCAGGCCTGCTCCTGGCGCTCGGCGGACATCGGCGGGCGCTCCGTGTCGGAGTGCACGGCAAGGAAGTAGTGGGACATGGTGCGCAGGCTAGCGAGGACCTGAGGATGTGCACGCCTCAGCCGGGCTTGGCCAATTGCTCCATCGCCGACGGCGA
>JBEGMG010000202.1:0-5920 GCA_041183165.1 Actinomycetota bacterium
AGACGGGTGAGACGGTGCAGATCAAGGCCACCAAGCTTCCTAAGTTCCGCCCTGGCGCGGAGTTCAAGGCGGTTGTGTCCGGCGCCAAGAAGGCGTCCGCGCCGAAGAAGGCCGCCAAGAAGGCCCCGGCCAAGAAGGCCCCGGCCAAGAAGGCCCCGGCTAAGAAGGCTCCCGCCAAGAAGGCACCGGCTAAGAAGGCTCCCGCCAAGAAGGCCGCGAAGAAGCGCTAGTTCTGGAGTTACACGACAAGCGGGGTCGGGCGTACGCCCGGCCCCGCTTCGTCATGTGCGGTCGATGAGAGCGCCGGTGCATGCGCCGAGGCCGAGTCGGCGGGCGTCCCAGAGGTCCACCTCGCTGTCGACATCGCGCCTGAGACCAGCAAGGGCTCCCGGGGTCGGGTCGCGGACCTCGCGCGCTCCGGCTGCCACATGTGCGGCACGTGATCGCACCCCGAAGTGGGGATGGAAGTCACCGATCCGTCGCGCGGCGAGGAGTGTCGTGCCGATTCCTTCTGCGTCGCTCACGATGACGGCGTCGCTCGTGCACTCCGACAGGGCCAACTCCAGTGACCGGGGGGTGGCACACGGCACGTCGGCGAGGAGCGCCGCGACCGGCCCGGGCGCGTCTGCAGCGCCGGCGAGGATCGCGGCGTTGAGGCCCCCACCGGCATCCAGATCCAGGCGCCCCGTGAAGTGTCCTGCAGCGCGGACCGCGTCGATGCCCTCCTGGTCCGCCACGAGCACGACCTCGCCCACGGTGGGGCACCCCTGCGCTGCGGCGAGGACATCGAGGGCCATGGCTACGACGAGCTCGCGACGTCGGGGCGCGGTGATGGTGGAGAGCCGAGACTTCGCGTCGCTCAGGCGCACGGGGACCACGATGCGCCAGAGGGGATCCACGACGTGAGCATCCCACGGTGGTGATGGGCGTCCCCCTGACAGGGGCGCCTCGATCCTGGGAGACTGCCGTGATGGGAGGTGGGACGGCGTGGCTCGGGTGACGCGGAGCGATCGGCTGGGCTTTGCCTACCGGATGGCGGCCGTGATCCTCAGGCCGTTCATGATGGTGATCACGCGCCGGGATTGGCGGGGCACGCAGTACCTCGACGTCGACAGCGGGATGGTCGTCGCGGCCAATCACCTCTCCTGGTTCGACCCCATCGTCATCTCCCATGTCCTCTGGGACAACGGCCGCCCCCCGCGCTTCCTCGCCAAGGACTCGCTCTTCCGCGTGCCCGTGGTCGGCTGGGTGCTGCGCCATGCCGGGCAGATACCCGTGGTCCGAGGCACCCGGGATGCCGCGGTTGCGGTCGAGGCGGCTGTGGATGCCGCTGCCGCCGGGGAGTGCGTCATCGTCTATCCCGAGGGCACGATCACCAAGGATCCCGACCTGTGGCCCATGGCGGCCAAGACCGGGGCTGCGCGCATCGCTCTCACCGCGGGCGTGCCGGTCATCCCGATGGCGCACTGGGGAGCGCAGGAGGTCATGCGCCCCTACCGCAAGGAGTTCAAGGCTCTCCCGCCCAAGATGATGCATGTGCTCATCGGGCCGCCCGTCGACCTCGATGACCTGCGCACGGAAGGCGAGCCCGATGCCGAGACACTGCACCAGGCGACCGATCGCGTCATGAACGCCATCACCAGCCTCCTACGCGAGGTGCGCGAAGACCAGGCCCAACTGAGCAGGGGAGAGGCCGCATGAGCCGCGTCGCAGTCATGGGATCGGGCTCATGGGGCACCGCCTTCGCGATGATCCTCGCCGACGCCGGTGGCGACGTCGTGATGTGGAGTCGCGATGCGGATATCGCGCGGCAGATCAACGACGAGCACGTCAACGAGCGCTACCACCCCGGCATCCGCCTCCCCGCCGGCCTGCGTGCGACCTCAGACGAGCGCGAGGCCCTCGATGGTGCGCCGCTGGTCGTGCTGGCGGTGCCCGCGCAGTCGCTGCGCGACAACCTCGCGCGCTGGCGCGACGACCTCGCGCCGGGCAGTGTGCTCGTGAGCCTCATGAAGGGCATCGAGAGCGGCACGACGCTGCGCATGAGCCAGGTCATCGAGGAGGTGGCGCAGGTCCCTCCCGCGCGCGTTGCAGTGGTGTCCGGTCCCAACCTCGCCCGCGAGATCGCCCTACGTCAGCCGGCTGGGACGACCGTGGCCTGCTCCGATCGCGAGAGCGCGCAGCGGCTGCAGGACGCCTGCACCACCGACTACTTCCGCGCCTACTGGACCACCGACGTGGTCGGCGTGGAGATCGGCGGCTCCGTCAAGAACGTCATCGCGCTCGCCAACGGCATGGCGGCAGGACTCGGCTTCGGCGAGAACTCCCAGGCCTCGCTCATCACGCGCGGCCTCGCGGAGATGGCGCGGCTCGGCACCGCCCTCGGTGCGGATCCTCTCACCTTCATGGGCCTCGCCGGTGTGGGAGACCTCATCGCGACCTGCCAGTCACCCCTCTCGCGCAATCGCACGTTCGGCGTCAACCTCGGCTCGGGCCTCACGGTCGATGAGACGATCGCCGTGACCAAGCAGACGTGCGAGGGCGTCAAGAGCTGCCAGTCGATTCTCGACCTCGCCACACGCCACGGCGTGGAGATGCCCATCACCGAGCAGGTGGTCCAGATCGTGCATCACGGGATGAAGCCCCAGGAGATGCTCGCTGCGTTCATGTCGCGGTCTCCGAAAGCCGAGACCCGCCTGACCTAGCGGGGTGCTAGTGCGCGCCGAGTGCACGGGAGAGATCGGACCACAGGTCCTCGGGATCCTCGATGCCGACCGACAGGCGCAGCAGGCCCTCGGGCACGAGCGGGTTCTCGGCCGGCCAGCGCCGCCGCCTCTCGATGAGCGACTCGACACCGCCGAGGCTGGTGGCGTGCACCCACAGGCGCGTGGACTCCGCGACGGCTTGCGCCGCAGCCCCGCCGCCGGCGATCTCGATGCTCATCATGAATCCCGGCCCCGACATGAGCCGCGCGCACAGGTCATAGCCAGGATCGCCCGGGAGCCCGGGGTAGCGCACGCGCTCGACCGCGGGGTGCTCGGCGAGGCGCTTGGCGATGACCTGAGCACTGGCCTGGGATCGGGCGCGGCGCAGGGACAGGGTGCGCAGTCCTCGCAGCACGAGGTAGCACTCCAGGGCACCGGGAGCACCGCCCAGCAGGGTGCGGCGCAGGCACAGGGCGTTCGCGCGGTCGGCGTCGGGTGTGATCGCAAGGCCCAGGAGGCAGTCGGAGTGCCCGCCGATGGCCTTGGTCGCGCTGTGCAGCACCACATCTGCGCCCATAGCGAGCGGACGCTGCCCCAGCGGGGTAGCGAAGGTGTTGTCGCACACGACCAGTGCCCCGACCGCGTGCGCGGCCGCGCTGATCGCTGGGATGTCGGCGACCTCCATCATGGGATTGGTGGGTGACTCGATCCAGACGGCGTCCGCACCTTCGAGCGCACCGATGACGGCGGCGGTGTCGGCGATGTCGACGCGGCGCAGCGTGATGGCGCCGTGCTCGGCGAGCTCGCGCAGGCGCACGGCGACGCCGGTGTAGGTGAACTCCGCCGCGACGACGGTGTCTCCTGCGGGCAGCAGGTCCAGGATCGCGTTGGCCGCCGCCATGCCCGACGCGAAGGCCACCGCCTCGCCACCTTCGAGCGGACCTACGGCTTCTTCCAGTGAGCGCATGCCGAGGGTCCCGTCGCGGGCGTACTCCACCTCACCACCCGCGTGATAGGTGGAGGACAACTCGACGGGGTAGTTGACCGGATTGCCCGGCTCGGCCGGGGGGCGACCGGCGTGCACCAGCTGCGTGTCCACGGTCCAACTCTCTGGGGTGGGCGGCGGCTCGGGCTGCTCCGGCATGGCGCCGACCCTAACGCGCAGGCCGGGCACTAACGTCTCGGGCGTGGCCGGGCCCC
Organism: Actinomycetota bacterium; assembly: GCA_041183165.1. GTDB lineage: Bacteria > Actinomycetota > Actinomycetes > S36-B12 > S36-B12 > Mxb001. Next base: position 3,906 of record JBEGMG010000202.1, read on the forward strand.
AGCGCGTACGCGTCCTCGTGCTCTTCGGGGGTCGCAGCAGCGAGCACGCCATCTCCTGCCTGAGCGCTGCCGGCGTCCTGCGTGCCCTCGACCCCTCGCGCTACGACGTGACGGCCGTGGGCATCCGCCCCGATGGCCGATGGGTGCGCGTGGGCCCCGATCCGGCGGCGATCGCCGCGGCTGAGCCGGGGGAGCTGCCCGCCGTCGCGGACACCGGTGAGTCAGCGGTGCTGCTGCCCGAGCCGGTCGCGGGTGTCAACGCCCCGGATGCGATCCGAGGTGTGGATGTCGTCTTCCCCGTGCTGCACGGTCCCTGGGGCGAGGACGGCACCGTGCAGGGACTGCTGGAGATGGCCGGCATCCCCTACGTCGGATCCGGTGTCTTCGCCTCGGCCGCGGCGATGGACAAGGGGCACATGAAGGCCCTGCTCGCCTCGGCCGGCCTGCCCGTCGGTCCGAGCACCGTGGTGTCGCCGGAGCAGTGGGAGCACGACCCGGCCGCCGTCCGCGCACGCATTGCCGCGCTCGGCTACCCGGTCTTCGTCAAGCCTGCCCGTGCGGGCTCCTCGGTCGGCATCACCAAGGTGAGCGACCCTGCGCAACTCGACGCCGCCATCGCCGAGGCCCGGTCGTGGGATCCGCGACTCATCGTCGAGGCTGCCGTCGGCGACGCCCGCGAGATCGAGTGCGCGGTGATCGTCGACGAGACAGGGCGCCCCCGGGCCACGCGATGCGCGGAGATCATCGTGGGTGGCGGACACGAGTTCTACGACTTCGAGGCGAAGTACCTCGACGATGCTGCTGAGCTGGTCGTGCCGGCAAGCCTCCCTGCGGATGTCGAGGATGAGGTGCGCCGCCTCGCCGTCGCGGCGTTCGAGGCCCTCGACTGCGAGGGACTCGCGCGCGTCGACTTCTTCGTGCGCCCCGACGCCGTGCTCGTCAACGAGGTCAACACCATGCCGGGCTTCACGCCCATTTCCCTCTTCCCGCGCATGTGCGCGGCCAGCGGCATCGACTACGCCGCGGTGCTCGACCTGCTCATCGCCGATGCGCTACGGCGGGGCACGGGCCTGCGCTAGAGGGATTACTGCTCTGATGCGCTGAGTGCCGAGGAGATATCGATGAGCACGTCCGCGGGGGCGGCGTACTCCTCGGGGACCAGCACCTCGACGTAGACCGGCTCCGCCTGCGTCGGCCAGGTGACCGCGATGAAGCCTGTGCCGCCGACTCCCTCGACCGGCAACCAGCCGACACCGAGGACGTCAAGGAGTTGCGACGTCGGTGCGAGCGCAGCCGGACGGCTCACGCCGCAGCGGTAGGTGATGGGGGGTTCACCCCAGGCCGCCGTCCCCGGCTCCTGGGTGGGGCGAAGGCCGGCGCCCGAAACCGTGGCGGGGAGGGTGACCGAGTCGCACACCTGAGCCGGGGCATCGGGGGCGGGCACAGCGACCTGCCGGCCGCAGGCGGCGAGCAGGGCGCTCACGCCGAGCGCGAGCACGAGAGGGACGCGTGAGGTCATGGCGAGTCGGAGCCGTCACAGGTGGACGACGGGGCAGGTGAGGGTGCGCGTGATGCCCCCCACCTGCTGGATCGCGCTGAGGATCTCGCGCCCGAGCTCATCGATCCCCGGAGCCTCGACGCGCACGATGATGTCGTAGGGCCCGGTGACATCCTCGGCGGAGACCACACCGGGGATGGCGGCGATCGCGGAGCGGACTCCGACCGTGGCACCCACCTCGGTCTGCACGAGCACATATGCCTGGACGCTCATGTCGCCTCCCGGATCGATTGCCTGTCCAGGCAGACTAGCGACCGGGGCCGCGCGGGGGAATCGCGCATCTGCGTGGCCCAGGGCGACCAGGGAGGCACTGTGGCGGGTACGACGGTGGGAGACCTCGGCGAGAACGCCGTCGTCCAGCGCATCCTCGACGCGGTGGGACCACTGCCGGGAGTCCCCGTGGGCCCCGGTGACGACGCGGCCGTGCTCGCGTGCGCCGACGGGCGCATGGTGGTGA
>JBEGMG010000203.1:0-4548 GCA_041183165.1 Actinomycetota bacterium
GTCGCGAGGCGGAACCCGCGCGGACGAGCGCCCGGCAGGTGCGCGAGCCACACGGAGACAGCCGGCTGCATCTCCACCGACGCGAGATCGCCGATGACGCCATGCGCGTTCGATCCGATCACTACGCAGCCGTGGGCGACCTCATCGATGAGGGAGGCGACGTGGGCGAGTGCTCGCCCCGCGGCGAGGGGCTCCCCCGGGGCACTCACCTGGACGATCGCGAGCTGGGGCCTCGCGCCGAGATCGTCCAGGGCTACCTGCACCGCCTCGGGCACCGCGGAGTCCAGGCCTCGACGCAGCGCGGAGGAGCACCGGGCAATGCTCGGGCCTCCGGGCGCCATGTCCCCCATCCTGACGTACCGTCGGGCCATGACGAGCCTCGCTCCCCCCGTCCCGGCGGACCTGCCCCGCACCCTCGGCGCGCTGCGCTCAAGTGGCTACTCGCCCCGCACGGTGAAGGAGGAGATCCGGGCCAACCTCGTCGCTCGCCTCGCAGCGGGCGAGACGACCTTCCCCGGCATCGTCGGCTTCGACGACACCGTCATCCCCCAGGTGGAGCGCGCACTGCTCGCGGGTCACGACATCGTGCTGCTCGGTGAGCGCGGGCAGGGCAAGACGCGCCTCATCCGCACCCTCGTGACACTGCTCGACGAGTGGATCCCCATCGTCGAGGGCTCCGAGGTCAACGACGATCCGCTCGCACCCGTCAGCGCCTTCGGCCGGCGGGTCGTCGAGGAGATGGGCGATGCCACCCCGGTTTCCTGGCGTCACCGCAGCGAGCGCTACGGCGAGAAGCTCGCCACGCCCGACACGTCTGTCGGTGACCTCGTCGGTGACGTCGATCCGGTGAAGGTGGCCGAGGGCCGCACGCTCGGTGATCCCGAGACGATCCACTTCGGACTCGTGCCCCGCACCAATCGCGGCATCTTCGCCATCAACGAGCTGCCCGACCTCGCCGAACGCATTCAGGTGGCGCTGCTCAACGTCCTGGAGGAGCGCGACATCCAGGTCCGCGGCTACACACTGCGCCTGCCGCTCGATCTGCTCGTCCTCGCGAGCGCCAACCCCGAGGACTACACCAATCGCGGTCGCATCATCACGCCGATGAAGGACCGCTTCGGAGCGGAGATAACCACCCACTACCCCTACGACGTACAGCACGAGATCGGCCTCATCGCGCAGGAGGCCGATCTCGTCGCGATCGTGCCCCTGCACCTGCTCGAGGTGATCGCACGCTTCACGCGCCTCGTGCGCGAGTCCGGTGCCGTCGACCAGCGCAGCGGTGTCTCCGCGCGCTTTGCGATCGCGGCAGCCGAGGCACTCGCGGGTGCGGCGCTGCGTCGCGCCGCCATCACCTCCGATGAGCCGGTGGCACGCGTGGGCGATCTCGCGGGGGTCGTGCCCACGCTGCGCGGCAAGGTGGAGTTCGAGGTGAGCGAGGAGGGTCGCGAGGAAGAGGTGCTGCAGCATCTCGCGCGCAAGGCAGTGGCCGAGACCTACCGTCGCCATCTCGGTGGCATCGATCTCACCCCGCTGGTCACGCTCCTCGATGAGGGCGGCACGATCGAGGCGGGCGATCTCGTCACCGCGACCGGACTGCTCGATGGCACGGGCGCCTGGGAGGGCCTCGGTCGTCTCATCGCCGCGACCGAGGGCCCGGACGCCGAGCCGACTCCCGGCATTGCTGCCGCGTGCGTGGAGTTCGCACTCGAGGGCCTGTGGCTCACGCGCCGCATCGACAAGGACGAGGCCGACGGTCGCGTGCGCTACGCCACCACCTCGACGGAGGAGTAGGTGCGTTACCGCTACGGCGCCTTCCACGGGGGCCCCGATCCCCTCGCCGAGCCCGTCGATGCGGGTGCGGCGGTGGACGCACTCGCTGACCGCATCCTCGACGGGTCCTCCGTGCGCGAGGCGCTGCGTGACCTCCTGCGCAGGGGCATGGATGGCGCGCGCGGACTCGACGACCTGCGCCGGCGCATCCAGCAGCGTCGCCGCGAACTCCAGAAGTCGGGGCGCCTCGACGGCTTGCTCGAGAAGGTCAGGGAGAAGCTCGACGAGGCCCTCGAGCACGAGCGCAGTGCGCTCTTCCCCGACCCGTCCGACGACGCGCGCTTCCGCGAGTCGATGCTCGACATGCTGCCCGACGACACCTCTCGTGCGGTGCGCGAGCTCGCCGACTACGACTGGCGATCCCCGGAGGCGCAGGCGGCGTACGACGAGATCAAGGACATGCTGCGACGCGACGTGCTCGACCAGCAGTTCAAGGGGATGTCGCAGGCGCTGCAGAATCCGGGATCGCCGGAGCAGCAGCAGGCGATGAAGGACATGCTTTCCGACCTCAATGCGATGCTCGACAAGCATCGGCGCGGGGAGGATGTGAGCGAGGACTTCGAGCGGTTCATGGACAAGCACGGGGAGTTCTTCCCCGATCGTCCGGAGAGCTTCGAGCAGTTGCTCGACGACCTCGCGCGCCGGGCGGCCGCCATGCAGCGCATGCTCGACTCGATGACCCCCGAGCAGCGCGAGGAGCTCGCCGGCCTCATGGAGCAGGCCTGGCAGGACATGGACCTCGCCTCCGAGATGTCGCAGTTGCAGGATCACCTGCGCGCCCTGCGCCCGGACCTGCCGTGGCAGGGGCGACAGCGCATGCAGGGCGAGCGGGGGCTCGGACTTCCCGACGCCACCGAGGCACTCGCCGAGATGGCCGATCTGGAAGCGCTCGAGGCGCAGTTGTCGCAGGACTACGCAGGTGCGACGCTCGATGATGTCGACGTGGAGGCCGTGGAGCGTGCACTCGGACGCCAGGCGGTCGATGACATCCAGCGGCTGCGCGAGATCGAGCGCGAACTACGCGAGCAGGGCTACCTCACGGAGCGCTCCGAGCTCAGCCCGAAGGCTGTACGGCGCATCGGGCGCACCGCGCTGCGCCGGGTCTTCGCCGACCTCGATGCAGGACCGCGCGGTGACCACGAGATCCACGACGCCGGTGCCGCGGGTGAGTTCACGGGGCAGTCACGGGCGTGGGAGTTCGGCGACGAGCAGCCACTCGATGTCGTGCGCACCGTGGGCAACGCCGTGCGGCGCGGACTCGCGGAGGGCACGCGGTCGCCCGGCCTGCGCGCGGAGGACTTCGAGGTGCGTGAGACCGAGACGCGCACGCGTGCGGCCGTCGTGCTCCTGGTGGACCAGTCATTCTCCATGGTGATGAACGACACGTGGCGCGCGGCCAAGACGACCGCCATGGCACTTCAGGCCCTCGCGGCCTCGGCGTACCCGCTCGATGCCCTGCAGGTGATCACCTTCGCCAACCTCGCGCGGACGGTGAACCCCGAGGAGTTGCCCGACCTCGCGGCGAGCGATATCCAGGGCACCAACCTCCACCATGCGCTCATGCTCGCCGGCCGCTTCCTCGACCGGCACCGCGACGCCGAGCCCGTGTGCCTCGTCGTGACCGATGGCGAGCCGACCGCGCATCTGCTGCCCGCGCCCACCGCATCGGGTGGCCCGGACTGGTGGTTCATGTGGCCCCCCGATCGCGAGACGATCGAGCTCACGGTCGCCGAGGTCGACCGGCTCACCCGCCGCGGCGTGCCCATCTCGTGGTTCCGGCTGGGCGACGACCCGCGGCTGGAGCGCTTCCTCGACGCGATGGCCCGGCGCAATGGCGGCAGGGTCTTCGCGGCCGACGGAGATCGTCTGGGCGACTACGTCGTGACCGACTACGTCCGCGCGCGCAAGGGTCGACGCCGATCAGCCTGACGGGAGACTCCTTTTCCCGGGGACGTAGGCTCGCACCTCGTGCGTAGCCGAATACCCCTCCTCAAGGACCTTCCGGTCGAGGTGGCGGTGCTGGCGAGTATCGCCTTCTTCGTCGCGCTGGGATTCGGCATCGTCATCCCGTCCATCCCGATCTACGCCGAATCCTTCGGTGTCTCCGCATTCGCCGCGTCAGCTGTCATCTCGGCATTCGCTCTCATGCGCTTCGTCTCATCACCATTTGCGGGCGCGTGGACCAATCGCTTCGGCGAGCGCAACATCCTCGCGATCGGCCTCGGGATCGTGGCGGTGTCGAGTTTCTTCGCTGGCCTCGCGCAAAGCTATCCGCAGTTGCTCGTGCTCCGAGGGATCGGCGGCATCGGCTCGGCGATGTTCACCGTGTCGGCGATGGCGCTGCTCCTGCGAGTGGTGGAAGCCGACCAGCGAGGGCGCGCTTCGGCTGCCTGGCAGGGTGGCTTCCTCGTCGGAGGCATCGCGGGACCGGCTATCGGCGGGATCCTGCTCGCCGTCTCCATCCGCGCACCCTTCTTCTTCTACGCGGGGACGCTCGCCGTCGCGACGGCCATCGCCCTGGTCTTCCTCTCCCCCGCACGGCTGGCCGCTCGGGAGGCCGTCGTCGAGCAATCGAGCGAGGCCGCAGCCATCGTCGACGCGGACGTGCGCCCCGGGGGCTGGGCAGAGCTACGCGAGGCGCTGCGCAACGGCGCCTACCGCGCCGCACTGGCGGTCAACCTTGCGACCGGGCTGACCGCATTCGGACTGCGCTCG
>JBEGMG010000204.1:0-8323 GCA_041183165.1 Actinomycetota bacterium
GCCTAGCCCCGTCCGGATACGCCCGCGCGATGGCGTACCCTTCCTCTGTCCGGTTCACCGCCGCTGCGGACCCGGACCCGAACATAGGAGTCGATATGAAGTCGGGCATCCACCCCGAGTACGTCGAGACCCAGGTGACCTGCACCTGCGGATCGACGTTCACCACGCGCAGCACCGCGAAGGACGGCGTCATCCACGCCGATGTCTGCTCGCAGTGCCACCCCTTCTACACCGGTCGCCAGAAGATCCTCGACTCCGGCGGTCGCGTCGCGAAGTTCGAGAAGCGCTTCGGCGGCAAGGACAAGGCCTCCGCATCCGAGTGACACGCTGTCGACCGAAGCGCGTCCCCGCTCATCGCCGATAGGTAGGTCCCGTGTTCGACGCCTGCGTCGAGTTGACCGCCGAGTACTCCGCGATCGAGGAGCGCCTGGCCGACCCGGCGGTCCACGCTGACCCTGCCGAGGCGCGTCGTCTCGCGCGTCGCCACGCCGAGTTGCGCCCCACCATCGAGGCGTACCGCATGTGGATCGCCCTGGGTGATGACATCGCCGCTGCTCGTGAGCTTGCCGACGTCGATCCTGCGTTTGCCGACGAGGCCGAGGCTCTCGAGGTGCGCCGCCAGGAAGTCGGCGAGAGCCTGCGCGAACTCCTCATTCCGCGTGATCCGTTGGACGGCAAGGACGTCATCCTCGAGATCAAAGCGGGTGAGGGTGGCGAGGAGTCCGCTCTCTTCGCCGGCGATCTGCTGCGCATGTATCTGCGCTACGCCGACCAGCGCGGATGGAGTGCCGAGGTGCTCGAGGCGGAGGAGTCCGATCTCGGCGGCTATCGCGATGTCGCCGTAGCCGTGAAGGCACGCGGCATTCCCGAACCCGGCCAGGCGCCGTACGCCCGCCTGAAGTTCGAGGGCGGGGTGCATCGCGTGCAGCGCGTGCCCGTGACCGAATCCCAGGGCCGGATCCACACGTCGGCTGCCGGCGTGCTCGTGCTCCCTGAGGCCGAGGAGGTCGATGTCACCATCGACCCCAACGACCTGCGCATCGATGTCTTCCGGTCGTCGGGACCCGGCGGCCAGAGCGTCAATACGACCGACTCGGCCGTGCGCATCACCCATCTGCCCACGGGCACCGTGGTGTCGTGCCAGAACGAGAAGAGCCAGCTGCAGAACCGCGAGCAGGCGCTGCGCATCCTTCGGGCCCGGTTGCTCGCCATCGCCCAGGAGCAGGCGCAGCAGGAAGCCTCGGACTCCCGGCGGGCGCAGGTGCGCACGGTCGATCGCAGCGAGCGCATCCGCACGTACAACTTCCCCGAGAATCGCTTGAGCGATCACCGATCCGGCTACAAGGCCTACAACCTCGACCAGGTGCTGAGCGGCGATCTCGATGCCGTCATCCAGTCCTGCATCGACTCCTCCGCCGACGCGGCGCTGGCGGAGGGCACGTGAGTCACTCCGGGCAGGGCCCGTCTCCGCGTGTCGTGGAGGGGTGGGTTTCCCTTCGCGATGCGATCGCCGACGGGCAGCGGCGTCTCGCCGCCGCGGGTGTGCCGTCGCCGGATACCGACGCCATGCTCCTGGCTGCCCACGTCAAGGGCGTGCCGCGCGGCAGGCTCCTACTCCACGACCGCATGGATCCCACGGAGCGCACCGCCTATGAGCGACTGCTCACGAAGCGTGTCGCGCGTGTCCCCCTGCAGCATCTCGTCGGGTCCGCCGCCTTCCGCAATCTTGAGCTCGCGGTCGGCCCGGGGGTCTTCATCCCGCGCCCCGAGACCGAGTTGGTCGCGCAGGCGGGGATCGACGCACTCCGCGCGCTTCCGGCGGGGGAGCGCCGAGCCCTGGACCTGTGCACCGGATCGGGGGCCGTGGCCTTCGCCCTGGCGACCGAGGCCGCGCCCGCGCATGTGACCGCCGTGGAGGTCGACGATGCGGCGTTCGTGTGGACGAGGCGTAACGCCGATGCACTCCTCGAGGAGGTGGAGGCAGCCGGCAGCCGGGTCGACATCGTGCAGGCCGATGCGCGCACGTGCGCGGCCGACGGCGGACCGCTCGCATCCCTGCGCGGCAGTGTCGCGGTCGTCACGATGAATCCTCCCTACGTGCCCAGCGGCGCGAGCGTGCGCGACCCCGAGGTGCGCGACCACGATCCGGCGCTGGCCCTCTACGGCGGCGCCGATGGCCTCGAGGTGATCCGCGGTGCGCTCGACACGGCAGCGCTGCTCCTTCAGCCAGGCGGGCTCCTCGTCATCGAGCATTCGGACGAGCAGGGCGACGAGGCCGAGGAGGGCGTGCCCGCACTCCTCGCGGCCGACGGTCGGTGGCGCGATGTCGCCGACCACCGCGACCTCGCCCGCAAGCCGCGCTTCACCACGGCGACCCGTGCCATGGACGCGGTGTGAGCCTCGTCATCGATGTCGGCGACCGCCCGGGGCCCGGGCGGGATCGCGGCATCTCCGCTGCGGCTGCTGCCATCAAGCGCGGTGACCTCGTCGTGCTTCCTACCGAATCGGTCTACGGCCTGGCGGCCGATCCCTTCTCGCCCCGGGCGATGCGCGCACTGCGCGAGGCCAAGGGTCGCGGTGACGACCTGCCTGTCGGCGTTCTCGTCGGAGCAGTGCGCACCGTCGACGGCCTGGCCAGCGGCATCACCGCTGATGGGCGTGCGCTCATCGAGGCCTTCTGGCCCGGTCCGCTCACCCTCGTCGTGCGCGAGCAGCCGACCCTGGCGTGGGACAACCCCGCCGGCCATGTGTCATTGCGCATGCCCCTGCATCCGGTCACGCTCGCCGTGCTCGCTGCCACGGGCCCACTTGCGGTCACCTCTGCGCAGCGCGCCGGCAGTGCTCCGCCCCGGACCTGCGCCGATGCCGAAGGGCAACTCGGTGACGGGATCGCCCTGTACCTCGACGCGGGGGAGACGATCGCCGAAGCGCCGAGCAGCATCGTCGACCTCACCGTGGATCCGCCCGTGCTCCTGCGCGAAGGCGCCTTCTCGCTCGAGGCCCTGCGTGAGGTGTGCCCTGACCTCGTGGGAGCCGATGCCGCGGGCCGGTCGGACGGGTAGTTTCCCCAACTCGCCGTAGACTCGCCCGGTCGACCCGTGTGGCCGACCAGTCGAAGGGAAGTGCGCAGTGGGCAGCGAGCCGTTCTGGGGCCCGGACTTCGGGCAGTTGCAGTCAGAGGATCCCGAGATCGCGGGCATCCTCCTGTCGGAGCTCGAGCGTGCCCGCGGCGGCCTGCAGCTCATCGCGAGCGAGAACTTCACCTCGCCCGCCGTCCTCGCGGCGCTTGGCTCCACCCTGAGCAACAAGTACGCCGAGGGCTACCCGGGCAAGCGCTACTACGGCGGGTGCGCGGAGGTCGACAAGGCGGAGATCATCGGCATCGAGCGCGCCAAGGAGCTCTTCGGCGCCGAGCATGCCAACCTCCAGCCGCATAGCGGAGCGAGCGCCAACATCGCGGCGTACGGCGCCTTCGTCAAGCCCGGCGAGACAGTTCTCGCCATGAGCCTGCCGCACGGCGGCCACCTCACCCACGGCTCCAAGGTCAACTTCTCGGGCAAGTGGTTCGAGGTGGTCTCCTACGGTGTCCGCGAGGACACCGAGACCATCGACTACGACGAGGTCCGCTCGATCGCCTTGGAGCACAAGCCGCGGATGATCATCGCCGGGGCGACGGCGTACCCGCGCCTGATCGACTTCGCCGCCTTCCGCGCGATCGCCGACGAGGTCGGCGCGATCCTCATGGTGGACGCGGCCCACTTCATCGGCCTGGTCGCCGGCAAGGCGATCCCCAGCCCGGTGCCCTACGCCGACGTCGTCACCTTCACCACCCACAAGGTCCTGCGTGGGCCGCGCGGCGGCATGATCCTGTGCAAGGCCGAGCACGCCGCGGCGATCGACAAGGGCGTCTTCCCGATGATGCAGGGCGGGCCCCTCATGCACGCGGTCGCAGCCAAGGCGGTCGCCCTCAAGGAGGCCATGTCGCCCGACTACCAGGCTTACGCCTCACAGGTCGTGCGCAACGCGCAGGCGCTCAGCGCGTCGCTCGCCGCCGAGGGAATGCGCCCGGTGAGCGGGGGCACGGACACGCACCTCGCGCTCATCGATCTGCGGGGTGTCGGTGTCACCGGTGCCGACGCCGAGGTGCGCTGCGACGACGCCCTCATCACGCTCAACAAGAACGCCATCCCCTACGACCCCCAACCGCCCGCGGTGGCCTCGGGCATCCGGGTGGGCACCCCGTCCGTCACCACGCAGGGAATGGGCGAGGCCGAGATGGCTGAGATCGGCCAGCTCATCGCCCGTGCGGTGAAGGACCCTGCCAGCGCTCGCGAGGTGGCCGACTCGGTCAGTGCGCTCGTGCGCCGATTCCCTGCCTACGCCGAGGCTCCGGTCGGGGTCTAGGCGCTTCCCCGTGCGCGAATACCTCCTCTGCCTCGTCGCGGCCGCGGCCGTGACGTACCTGGTCACCCCTCTCGCGCGTGCGCTCGCCGTGCGCTGGGGTGCGATGGCAGAGGTGCGCGACCGCGACGTCCACGATGAGCCGACCCCGCGTCTGGGCGGTCTGGCCATGGTCGCGGGGCTCTGCGCAGGCCTGCTACTGGCCAGCAAGCTCCCGCAGATGAAGTCCGTCTTCCAGGTGGGCGACAGCCCGACACTGGCGCTGCTCAGCGGAGCGGCGATCATCGTCGTGCTCGGCCTCATCGACGACCGCTGGGGCCTCGCGGCACCCACCAAGCTCGCCGGTCAGGTGTTCGCGGCTGCTGTCATGGCACTCCAGGGCATCTCCATCATCTGGCTGCCCTTCGGCGGCACGCTCGTGCTCGACCCCGTGACGAGCGTGCTGCTGACCGTGCTCGTGGTCCTCGTGTGCATCAACGCGATCAACATGGTCGACGGACTCGACGGCCTGGCGGCCGGGATCGTCGCCGTAGCGGCGCTGGCCTTCTTCGCCTACTCCTACCTGCTCTCGGTCGAGGTGGGCTTCGAGCGTGCCACCATGGCCACGCTCGTCTCCGCGCTCCTGGTGGGCATGTGCCTGGGATTCCTGCCCTACAACGTCTTCCCCGCGCGCATCTTCATGGGCGACACCGGCTCCATGCTGCTGGGCTTCCTGCTCGCAGCGAGCATCATCACGCTCTCCGGTCAGATAGACCCCGCTGCCATCGAAGGCGGCACCCTGCTGCCCGCGCTCCTGCCGATTCTGCTCCCGCTCGCCGTGCTCGTGCTGCCGCTTCTGGATCTCGGCCTCGCCGTACTCCGCCGCACGCGGAAGGGTCGATCACCGTTCGCTCCCGACAAGCAGCACCTGCACCATCGCCTTCTCGAGATGGGGCACTCGCAGCGGCGGACCGTGTCGCTCATGTACGCGTGGACCGCCGTGGTCGCGGGCACCGCCGTAGCTCTGGCCTTCATCCCGGTCGCCTATGCGCTCCTCCTCCTGATCGCCGGGTCGCTCGTCGTGCTCTTCGCAGCGCTGCGGCCCGATGGGTCGCGCCCTGCCGGCGCGAGGGACGGCCAGCGCACCGGCACTGGCGGATAGGCACCCGGAGATGCGCTCCGCGGCCGTGTCGATAGCGTGAGGGGAGCCGTTCCCGGGAGGGGTGCATGCCGTCCATCGACCGCCTGGTCCTGAGGGTCTCCATACCCGTGACCGTGGCTGTGGGCATCGTGGCGGCCATCATCGGCGCCCTGGTGGCCTCGGATCCGGGCAAGGCCCTCCTGGGAGCCGCCATCGGGACCCTGATCGTGGTGGCGTTCTTCACCGTGGGCCAGGTGGTCGTGGGAGCGGTCCTGCGCAGTGCCCCTCAGATGGCCATGTCCGTGGCCCTGATGGTCTACCTGCTCAAGATCGGCGTCCTCTTCATCTTCATCATCCTCTTCCAGGGCACGACCGCCTTCGACACCAAGGTCTTCGCGCTCACGATCGTGGCCTGCACCCTGGCGTGGACCGTGGCCGAGGTCTGGATCTTCGCGCGTACCAAGGTGCTGTACGTCGATCCGCAGCAGCAGAGGCCGCCGCTATGAGGCTCCTGGGGCCTCGCGTGACGGATGAGGCGATTCACAAGGAGGGGTGGACCACTGCCAACACGGGGTGGATCATCATGAGCCACCTGCTCACCGGCATCCTCTTCTACGCCGCACTGGGATGGCTGCTGTCCCTGTGGCTCGGGAATGCCCCCCTCCTGATCGGCGCGGGTGCCCTGATCGGTATGTTCCTATCGCTCTATCTCATCCATCGACGCCTTGAGGCGACAGCGCCGGGGAAGGATCAGTCAGTGCCAGACCGCGCGACCCGCATTCTGCGTGGACACCGACGAGGCACCTCATGAGCCTTGTCGCGGCCGGCAGCCTCGAGTGCAAGTTCGAGAACGCCGCTAACCCGTGTGGCTTCCCGGCGGCCGGGTCGGAGATCTTCTTCTTCGACGACATCGTGAGCTGGAACGTCTTCGGCACCACGGTCGGCATCAACAAGGTCACGATCCTCGTGGCCATCGCCGTCATCGCGGTCCTGGGCTTCTTCCTCTACGCCTTCCGCAAGCCGCAGATCGTCCCCAAGGGCGCTCAGAACGTCGGTGAGACCGGCTACCTCTTCATCCGCGATGGCATCGCGCGTGACGTCATCGGCAAGGAGGGCGACAAGTTCGTCCCCTTCCTCTTCTCATTCTTCTTCCTGGTGTGGACCTTCAACGTCCTGGGCATCATCCCCTTCGCCCAGTTCCCCATCACCAGCGTGTTCGCCATCCCGGTGGCCTTCGCGCTCATCGTCTACTTCACGTGGGTCCCCCTGGGCATCTACCGTCAGGGTTTCGGCGGGTTCTTCAAGGGCATGCTCTTCCCGCCCGGCGTTCCCAAGCCGATGTACATCCTGCTTTCGCCGATCGAATTCATCTCCAACATCATCGTGCGGCCCTTCACCCACGCCGTGCGTCTCTTCGCCAACATGTTCGCGGGTCACCTGCTCATCGCGACCTTCAGCCTCGCGGCGTACTACCTGCTCACGTTCACCGTGGTCGGCCTGCTCGGGTCGGTCGCGTCCTTCACGATGGCGGTGGCACTCACCGGCTTCGAGTTGCTCATCCAGGCGCTTCAGGCCTACATCTTCACCCTGCTGACGGCGGTCTACATCAGCGGAGCGCTCCACGCGGAGCACTGAGTTCGTCTCGCACCACCTGCACGGCCACAACCGAATAAGACCCCCAGACCGGCAGACCAGACTGCCGGCCCGGACACGAAGGAAAAGACATGTCACTGCTCGCTGAGCTCTCCGGCTCCATCGGCTCCGTCGGCTACGGCCTCGCGGCCATCGGCCCGGGCGTCGGAATCGGCATCATCTTCGGCCAGGGCGTCCAGGCAATCGCCCGCCAGCCGGAGGCCTACGGCGTCATCCGCCAGAACATGCTCCTCGGCTTCGCACTTGCTGAGGCGCTCGCCCTCATCGGCTTCGTCGTCCCGTTCGTCTACGGCACCTGATCGGACTCACTGTGTCCAACTTCATCACGGGTCAGCTCCTGGCTGCCGGCGGAGAGAACGAGCCGATGCCGAGCGTCCTCGCAGTGCCGATCGACGAGCTCGTCGTCGGCCTGCTGGCGTTCTTCATCGTCTTCGGTGTCCTCGCCAAGGTCGCGCTGCCCAAGATCAAGGAGACCCTCGCCGCCCGCTCGGAGGCGATCGAGGGGGGTCTGCGCAAGGCCGAGGAGGCCCAGGCGGAGGCGCAGCGCGCTCTCGAGGAGTACCGCGCCGCGCTGGCGTCGGCTCGCGAGGAGGCTGCGTCGATCCGCACGCAGGCCCAGGCCGATCGTGCGGCCATCGTCGAGGAGGCGCGTGCCGAGGCACGCGCTGCCGCGGCAGCCGTCACGGCTCAGGCCGAGGCTCAGCTCGCCGCGGAGCGTGCGCAGGCCACCTCTCAGCTCACCCGTCAGGTGGGCGAGGTCGCGGTGGCCCTCGCAGGCAAGGTCGTGGGGCAGTCCCTCACCGACGATGCTCGCGTCAAGTCGACTGTGGACTCCTTCCTCGCCGACCTCGAGTCCCAGGTCGCGCAGCAGGGGGCTGGTCGCTGATGTGGGGTGCGAGTCGCAGCAGCCTGTCGGAGCTATCCGACTGGCTCGATGGCCAGCGTGGCGCGGAGGGGCTCTCCGGTCTCCCGGCCGAGCTCTTCTCCGTCGCCGATCTTCTCGATCGCGAGAAGACGCTGCGCACGGCCCTTGCCGACTCTGGTCAATCGGCCGACTCGCGCTCCGAGCTCGCGGCGTCGCTCCTGGCGACGCGTGTGAGTCCCCTCACCCTGAGCACGCTGCAGGAGGTCGTCCGTCACCGCTGGTCG
>JBEGMG010000205.1:0-3247 GCA_041183165.1 Actinomycetota bacterium
CGGCCGCAGCGGGATCCCCTTCGAGGAGGCGGCGCAGCGGACTGCCCTCCGCGATGAGATGGCGCTGGCCCACCAGGTCCTCGACGGTGCGCGGCCGCATGCGCACCGCGAGGGGTGCTCCCGGACGCTCGGGCCCGGAGGCCTCGTCGAAGAGCGTGGCAGCCATGGCATCGGAGCCTACGCGCGCGGCACGCCCACGCTTGGGCACGGCTCGTCAGCCCGCGCCAGGAAATGCACGGAATCCGAGCCCAGGATCCGTGCATCTGCTGGCGCATGATGATGAGGGCGGACGACCAATTCGGCCAGAGTGGCTACTCCTCGGCGTCAGGGGACGAGGGCCCCCCGTGGATCAGCGCCGACATGTACCTGCCCCGCTCGACGAACCCCACCGCCCGATACGCGCGGGCCGCAGCCTCGTTGCCGGCGTACATCTCCAGCGTCACGCCGGGGACTCCCTGCTCCAGGGCCGCAGACGCCAGCCCCGCGGTGACAGCCCGACCCAGACCGCGTCCTCGGTACTCCGGGTCGGTGCAGATGCTCACCAGGTGAGCATCTCCGTTGGACGAGATGCTCCATGCGCCCACTGCCACCAGCCGGTCGCCGTCGAGAATCCCCCACCACTCCTTGATCTTGGGATCCCCGGCATAGATGTACGCCGACGACGAGTGCGCGAGGAGCGGGTCGATGCGCGGATCGTCAGGCGCGAGCAGCGCCGGGTCCGCGAGCGCGCACTCGGCGGAAGGCACGGCGCCGACGAGCTCCCAGAGCGACCAGTGACCCGGATCGGGCCCGCGCAGATCCGCGGGCAGTTGCGCGAAGACATCGTCGTGCACCGTCACGCCGTCGAAGCCGTGCCCGCGAAGCGATTGGATCAGCCCCAGGATGCGGGACGAGTCGTCCCCCAGCCCCGTCGCCCAGGTCTCACCCGATTTGCGCCCTGAGCGCAGGAAGACGACGTGGTCACCGTCGATCGCATACGCCCCGATCGCCTGGTTATCGACGCGCAGGCGCAGGAAGGGGTCATGTGGTCGGGCTTGGCGCAGCGGGTGCTGCATCGATGCCAGCCTCCTTGCGCTGCTTGGGCGTGATCGACGTCGGTGCGCCGGTCAGGGGATCCTGACCGCCACCCGTCTTGGGGAAGGCGATGACATCGCGGATGCTCGAGGCACCCGCGAGGAGCATCGCCACGCGGTCGAGGCCAAAGGCGATGCCGCCGTGCGGCGGGGGGCCGTACTGGAAAGCCTCGAGGAGGAAGCCGAACTTCGACTGCGCCTCGTCCTCACCCATGCCGAGCAGGGCGAAGACGCGCTCCTGCACATCCCTGCGATGGATACGGACCGAGCCACCGCCGATCTCATTGCCGTTGCACACCATGTCGTAAGCCCAGGCAAGCGCTTGATCGGGCGCGGACTCGAACGTGTCGATCCACTCCGCATTGGGCGAGGTGAAGGGGTGGTGCACGGCGGTCCAGCCGAGCGAGCCGTCGTCCTCCTCTACCTGTTCGAACATCGGGGCGTCGACGACCCAGAGGAAGGACCAGGCCGACTCGTCGATGAGTCCCAGGCGGTGGCCGATCTCCACGCGCGCGGCACCCAGCAGGGCACGCGCGTCGGACGCGGGCCCGGCAGCGAAGAACGCGCAGTCGCCTGGCGCTGCCCCGATCGCCGCCTGAAGCCCGGAGCGTTCGGCGTCGGAAAGGTTCTTGGCGACAGGGCCCCCGAGTTCGCCATCGGCGCCGAAGATGACGTAGGCGAGCCCCTTGGCGCCGCGCTGCTTCGCCCACTCCTGCCAGGCATCGAACTGTCGCCGTGGCTGGTCGGCGCCGCCCGGCATGACCACTGCGCCGACGTAGGGCGCCTGGAAGACCCGGAACGGTGTGTCGCTGAAGTAGTCGGTCAGGTCCACGAGTTCGAGACCGAAGCGCAGATCGGGCTTGTCGGTGCCGAAGCGACGCATCGCCTCGAAGTAGGGCATCCGTGGCACCTCACCGATGTCGACGCCGAGAATGCCCTGCCACAGCGCGCGGATAACTGCCTCGCCCACCTCGATGACGTCCTCCTGCTCGACGAAGGACATCTCGATGTCGAGCTGGGTGAACTCCGGCTGCCGGTCACCACGGAAGTCCTCATCGCGATAGCAGCGAGCGATCTGGAAATAGCGCTCCATGCCCGCCACCATGAGGAGCTGCTTGAAGAGCTGCGGGGACTGCGGAAGCGCGTACCAATTGCCCGGCTGCAACCGTGCAGGGACCAGGAAGTCACGGGCTCCCTCGGGAGTGGACGCCGTCAGGGTCGGGGTCTCGATCTCGACGAATTCACGCGAGAGAAGCACATCGCGCGCGATCTGGTTGAGCTTGGATCGCATGCGCAGGTTGCTGCCGACCGACGGCCGCCGCAGGTCGAGGTAGCGGTAGCGCAGGCGCGCTTCCTCGCCGACCGTCGCTCGGTCGTCCACGGGGAAGGGCAGCGGCGCTGCAGCGCTCAGCACCTCAACCTCACTGGCCTCGACCTCGAGGCCGCCGGTGGGGATATCCGGGTTCTCGTTGCCCGCGGGGCGCCTGCGCACGGTCCCGACGACGCGCAGGCAGTACTCGTCACGCAGGCCGTGAGCGACGTCGGGGTCGTTGACGACGACCTGGACGACCCCGCTGGCATCACGCAGGTCGAGGAACGCGACACCACCGTGGTCGCGACGCCGATCCACCCATCCAGCGAGCGTGATCTCAGCGCCCTCGTCCGCGCTCGTGAGCGTGCCGGCCCGATGCGTGCGGATCACGATGCTCCTTCGTCGAGGTCGGTCGCTGCCACAACCCGTGGCAGGACGTCAGTATCGGGGGGCGTCCACGTCGTGGCCTCAGCGGCCACCTGCTCGCCGCTGCGAATGTCCTTCACGGTGTCCCCCTCGGCTGAGGGAAACCAGACATAGGGGATCCCGCGTCGATCCGCGTGCTTGATCTGCTTGCCGAACTTCTCCGCGCGAGGTGCCACCTCGCATGGGATCCCGCGGGCGCGCAGCGCATGGGCCACCGCATCGCTTGAGGAGCGGGATGCATCGTCCACGACCGCCACGAGCACCGCGGACGGCACCTTGCGGGTCGCCCGAGCCAGGTCGCGGCCCAGAACGAGGGAGACCAGGCGCGTGACGCCAAGCGAGATTCCGACGCCTGGATAGGTCGTGCGACCGTCGGTGGCGAGCGCGTCGTACCTACCGCCGGAGCAAATGGACCCGAAGGACTCGAAACCCTCGA
>JBEGMG010000206.1:0-2864 GCA_041183165.1 Actinomycetota bacterium
GACGATCGGCGTCGCGACGACACCCTCGGTGACACCGGGCATCGAGGGAGCAGGCGTGGGAGTCGGTGTGGGAGTCGGTGTCGGCGTGGGAGTCGGTGTCGGCGTAGGTGTCGGAGTGGGCGTCGTCCCGGATCCACCGAGCGTCACATCGGAGCACGAGTAGAAGGCCTCGGGGGAGTCGCTGCGCTGCCAGATCGTGTAGAGGATCTGCCGACCCTGGCGAGCCGGGAGGTCCATGCGCAGCGTCGTCGTCGCCTCGCGAGCACGGGGTCCTGAGTTGTGCACGAGCTCGAGGTCGGCCCAGCGCAGGGGCTTGGTCGGATCGAATCCGGCACGGGTGAGGAACACCTGGAAGTACTCGGTCGCGTGCGGCGCTGAGGAGGTCCACGTCAGGGTGTACTTGCCGTCGGCGTCCGGCGTGAGGTTCGTCGCCTTCCACTGCGTGGACGGCGTGTCGAAGATCGCGTACTTCTCGCGACCGGCCGAGCACAGTTGGCCGTCGGGGATGATCTGGCGGTGCTGGCCAGCGGCCGCACCCTGGTTGATCTCATTCCAGTCGTAGAGCGCCTGCGGATTGGTGCGCCAGGCCTCGGCGCACAGGGCTGACGTGCGGTCGCCGTAGAAGCATTCCCAGATGCGCGACGACGGATTCGACATGGAGCCATGAGCCTGCGCGGGCCCCGCGCCCACTCCGACGGCGGTGAGCATCGCCGCCACGATGCTGAACGAACCGATGAGGGCTGTGCTGGCGCGTCGAGTGCGCAGCGGGGTGTTCACGAGAATCTCCTGTCCGAAGGGTTGGCGCACGGGTGTGCACGATGACCTGGACTCCGAGCCTCCTGCCCTGGTTCCAGGGGACACCACTTGAGAGGAGCCTTCCCAGGGATTTCACACGCAAATCATGGGAAGCCTCATCCGAACGGCTGACCCGTCGTGTCCTCGATTGGGGTGTTCCTGGCCCGGCATAGACTCCCCCCGTGGCGCGCGGTGACGGCAGGCTCACGCACGAATTCCTCGGCGATGACCGAGCGCCCCAGGACGCCTGCGGGGTCTTCGGCGTGTGGGCCCCGGGTGAGGACGTCGCCAAGCTCACCTACTTCGGCCTGTACGCCCTGCAGCATCGTGGCCAGGAGTCGGCGGGCATCGCGGTGAGTGACGGCCACCGGATCGTGGTCTACAAGGACATGGGGCTGGTCTCCCAGGTCTTCACCGAGGCGAGCCTGGAATCCCTGCAGGGCCACCTCGCCATCGGCCACACGCGCTACTCCACGACGGGCTCGAGCTGCTGGGACAACGCGCAGCCCACCTTCCGCGCGACCGCCACCGGCCATCTCGCGCTTGCGCACAACGGCAACCTCACCAATACGCAGGTCCTCGCCGATCGGGTCGGCGCACTCGAGGTGGATCGCGGTGAGTTGCCCCTGGGCACGCCGAAGCCCACGCGGGCGACCTCGGACACCGAGCTGGTCACGGCTCTCATCGCGGCCCACCCCGATGTCTCACTCGAAGTCGCCGCGATGGCCGAACTCCCCAAGCTGCAGGGTGCTTATTCGCTCGTCTTCATGGACGACACCACCCTCTACGCCGCCCGCGATCCTCAGGGCATCCGCCCGCTTGTGCTGGGTCGCCTCGAGCGCGGCTGGGTGGTCGCCAGCGAGACCGCAGCGCTCGACATCGTCGGCGCGTCGTACGTGCGGGAGATCGAACCCGGTGAGCTCATCGCCATCGACGAGCATGGCTTGCGCGCGCACTGCTTCGCCAAGCCGGAGCCCAAGGGCTGCCTCTTCGAGTTCGTCTACCTCGCTCGGCCCGACACCACCATTTCCGACCGCAGCGTGCAGGCGACGCGCGTCGACATCGGCAAGCGCCTTGCGCGTGAGCATCCCGTCGACGCCGACCTGGTCATCCCCGTGCCGGAGTCGGGGCGCTACGCCGCGATCGGCTACGCCCAGGAGTCGGGCATCCCCTTCGCTGAGGGCCTGGTGAAGAACTCCTATGTCGGGCGCACCTTCATCCAGCCGTCGCAGACGATCCGCCAGCTCGGCATCCGCCTCAAGCTCAACCCGCTGCGCGAGGTCATCGCCGACCAGCGCCTCGTCGTCGTCGATGACTCCATCGTGCGCGGCAACACCCAGCGCGCCCTCGTGCGGATGCTGCGCGAGGCCGGTGCCCGCGAGGTGCACGTGCGCATCTCCTCACCGCCGGTGAAGTGGCCCTGCTTCTACGGCATCGACTTCGCCTCGCGTGCCGAGTTGATCGCCAACGGCCTCTCGGTGGAGGAGATCTGCCGCTCGATCGGCGCCGATTCACTCGGCTACGTCTCGCTCGATCAGCTCGTCGAGGCGACGACGATCCCCAAGGACGACTTCTGCCGGGCGTGCTTCGACGGTGTCTATCCCGTGCCGATCCCGGAGCCTGAGGTCATAGGCAAGCACCTGCTCGAGGGCTTGGAGAAGCGGGTGTCCTCGACCGCGCACATCGACGCGCTGCAGCATCCCTGATGGTCTATCGCTTCCGCTTCTCCTTGATCACGATCGTGGGCTTCGAGAAGTGGAAGTTGCGCGCCGCAATCCGTAGGTAGCCGCCGCGAGTGGTGAGAGACGATGTCGACGCCTGCTCATCTCCGTCCTCGGCGTAGACCTCGATAGATAGTCGGTCCTTCAGTTGACGCGGATTTATGTTCCACAGGCACTCAGCCAGTTCTAGTGGGACGAGTGCGTCGAATGACCCCCGGAAGAGTTTGCCCTTGGCGTTGAAATGGGAGCCACTGAGGGGTGTGCGCAGTTCTCGCGCCTCGGGGTCCCAGTACGGGTATCCCCACGCCCCGGCGTTCGTCGAGAAGACGGGGAAGCGCTCCCCCATGC
>JBEGMG010000207.1:0-11643 GCA_041183165.1 Actinomycetota bacterium
AGCGGACTGGTCACGCAGGCCACTTCCCGATGACTGGCTCAGGTACGCCGCCCTCGATGTCGAGGTGCTCGTCGACCTGCACGATGTCCTGGTCGCCGACCTCGCCGCCTCCGGCAAGGCGCCATGGGCCGAAGAGGAATTCCTCGCTGTCCTCCACCAGCCGCCCGCACCCGCCCGGCGCGATCCGTGGCGGCGTACCTCAGGCATGCACCGTGTACGCGGTCGCCGGCCACTTGCCGTTGTGCGGGCTCTATGGGGGTCGCGAGATGACCTCGCGCAGCGCATGGACGTGAGCCCCGGCCGCGTCCTGCCCGACTCTGCCATCGTCGCTGCAGCTTCGGCCTCACCGCAAGACCGGGATGCCTTGGCCGCACTCCCCGAGTTCCGCAAAGGCCACGCGGCCCGGCACCTGGATCGCTGGTGGCGTGCAGTCGAGTCGGCACGCTCCCTCCCGGAAGACGAATTGCCCGCTCCCGCGCTGCCTTCCGAGGGTCCGCCGCCGGCGCGTGTCTGGCGTGATCGCGATCCGGTTGCGGCCGATCGCCTCGCGCGCGCCCGCGCCGCGCTCGCCGACATCGCCGAAGCGCATGCGATACCCGTGGAGAATCTCGTCTCACCCGATGCCGTGCGCAGATGGGCGTGGGATCCGCCCCAGCCCGTGGATCCCGAGTCGGTGGGCGCGGCGTTAGCCCGGACCGGTGCGCGTCCGTGGCAGGTAGCCCTCTGCGCCAAAGCCCTCTCGGACTCCGCGCAGGAATGATCAGCCCAGCGAATCCTGCGCCGGGGTGACTCCCTGCGACATGTCAGCAAGTGGCGCCGCCACGCGCTCCGTGACCCGGCGAGCGATGTCCTGAGCGCTCAAACCGGCATGCGTCAGCACGCTGGCCCGCGCACCGTGATCAGGGAAGACGGCAGGCATGCCGAAGGTCAGGGTCGGGGTCGTGACACCGGCGTCCTCCAACAGCGTGCGCAAGGCAGTGCCGATGCCACCGGCACGCATGTTGTCCTCGATCACCACGACCAGGTCAGCGTCGGCTGCTAGCCCAGCCAGACGTGCCGGCACCGGGAGAACCCATCGTGGATCTGCCACCGTCGCCGTGATGCCTTGCGCTGCCAGGGCGTCGGCAACCTCCAGACCCAGCGTGGCGAAGGCTCCGACAGCTACGACGAGGACGTCACAGGAATCCGTCTCTCGCAGGATGTCGACGCCGTCGATGCGACGCACCGCGGGGATATCCTCAGTGACCGCCCCCTTGGGGAAGCGCACGACCGTCGGACCGTCGGAGATCCCCACCGCCTCCCGGAGCTGCTCCCTCAAGCTGTGAGCGTCGCGAGGAGCGGCAAGGCGAAGGTTGGGTACGACACCGAGCAGCGACATATCCCAGATGCCGTTGTGGCTGGGACCGTCGTCACCCGTCACACCAGCTCGATCCAGGACGAAGGTGACGCCCGCCCGGTGCAGCGCGCAGTCCATGATCACCTGGTCGATCGCTCGGTTGAGGAAGGTGGCGTAGACGGCCACCACCGGATGCAGGCCCGCGTAGGCCATGCCCGCGGCACTCGTCGCGGCGTGCTGCTCGGCAATGCCCACGTCGAAGGTGCGCTCGGGGAATTGCTGTGCGAACCGGTCCAGTCCCGTCGGGCCCAGCATCGCCGCCGTGATCGCCACGACATCAGGTGACTCCTTGCCGATCGCCACCATCTCGTCAGCGAAAACCGACGTCCAGGTGCGACCAGATGCGCGCAGCGGTTGACCCGTCTCGGGATCGATGACCCCGATGCCGTGGAATCGATCGGCCTCGTCCTGCTCAGCCGGTGCGTAGCCTCGCCCCTTCTCCGTGATCACGTGGACCACGACAGGACCGGGGAAGTCGCGTGCCCGACGCAAGGCGTGCTCGACCTCAACGGTGTCATGTCCATCGATGGGGCCGACGTACTTCAGGCCGAGGTCCTCGAACATGCCCTGTGGGGCAACGATGTCCTTGAGTCCCTTCTTCATGCCGTGCAGGGCTTCGTAGACGGGTGCGCCGACGACAGGCGTGCGCTGCAGTGTGCGTCGCCCCCACCCCAGGAAGCGCTCGTATCCCTGGGTCGTGCGCAGCGTGGCGAGGTGATGTGCCATGCCTCCGATCGTCGGCGAGTAGGACCGCTCATTGTCATTGACCAGGATCACCAGGGGGCGGTCCGAGGCGGCGATGTTGTTGAGCGCCTCCCAGGCCATCCCACCGGTCAGTGAACCATCGCCGACGACGGCGACGACATGCCTGGCGTGCGGACCCGCGATCTCACCCTGCAGTTCGAAGGCTTTGGAGATGCCGTCGGCGTAGGACAGTGCCGTCGACGCGTGGGAGTTCTCGATGACGTCGTGCTCGGACTCGGCACGCGACGGGTACCCGGATAGGCCACCCTCCTTGCGCAGCGTGCCGAAGCCACGCCAACGCCCCGTGAGCATCTTGTGCACATAGGCCTGGTGCCCGGTATCCCAGAGGATGACATCGCGCGGGGAATCGAAGACCCTATGAAGGGCGAGAGTGACCTCCACGACCCCGAGATTCGGGCCCAGGTGCCCACCGGTCGCCGACACCTGACGGACGAGGAACTCCCGCACCTCGTCCGCGAGGGCCGGAAGGTCTTCGTCCGGGAGTCGACGCAGGTCCTCAGGTGAGGCGATGCCGTCGAGCAGACCCATGCCGCACTCGCCTCCCGTCCGCGCGCCGTGGCGGCGCGATCGACCACGTCAGTCTAGGCGCCCCGGGCCGATGGCACATGTCAGAGGCGCGCCTGCCAGCGTCTGCCGCCGAGGGCGTCAGCGACCATGGCCACCTCGCGTTGGAGGCGCTGCAGTTCAGCGGCCTCCCCCTCGAGGGCCGCGAGCGCCTCCTCCGGATCGAGTCCGACGGCGGTGAGCGTCGCTCGTGCGTGGGCGTAGGCCAGGCGAGCGCCCTCGACCCGGGCGTCAAGGTCGCAGGAAACGCGGAAGGCCAGTGCCCGAGGGTGCCGCGCCCACACGGATGTCGTCGAACGAGGGATGCTCGCCACATCCCAGAGCCAGCGGGTCGCCGTATCGGGGAATTCGGCGTCATCCGGATCGGCGACCTGGGCCGGCCATCCCGGTGGACGCATGCCTAGACCAGTGAACGCAGGACGTACTGAAGGATGCCGCCGTGGCGGAAGTAGTCGGCCTCACCCGGTGTGTCCACCCGCACCCGGGCAGTGAACTCGACCGTGCGCCCGTCGGCCGCAACCGCCTCGACGTCCACCTCCGCGGGGATGCGGCCCTCGTTGAACTCCGTGATCCCGCGGATGGTGAAGACCTCGTCACCCTGCAGGCCCAGGGAGTCCGCGCTCATGCCCGAGGGGAATTGCAGGGGTAGCACACCCATCCCGATGAGGTTGGAGCGGTGGATGCGCTCGTACGACTGGGCGATGACCGCCTTGACCCCAAGGAGGGCGGTGCCCTTAGCCGCCCAGTCACGACTCGAACCGGACCCGTATTCCTTGCCCGCGAGGATGACCAGCGGCGTGTGGTGGCGCGCGTAGGCGACGGCCGCGTCGTAGACGGGGACGGTTGCGTCGTCGGGCGTGGTGAAGTCCACCGTGTAGCCGCCCTCGACGTCGTGCAGCATGAGATTGCGCAACCGGATATTGGCGAAGGTGCCCCGGATCATCACCTCGTGGTTGCCGCGGCGGGATCCGTACGAGTTGAAATCCTTGCGATCCACACCGTGCTCGGCGAGGTAGTGCCCCGCGGGGCTATCCGGCTTGATGTTGCCCGCCGGCGAGATGTGATCGGTCGTGACCGAATCCCCCAGCTTGAGCAGCACTCGGGCGCCGTTGATGTCGTGGAGCGGCTCGGGCTCACGCGGCATGCCGTCGAAGTACGGGGGCTTGCGCACATAGGTGCTCGCGGGATCCCACGCGAAGCGATCGCCCGTGGGTGTCGGCAGGCTCCGCCACCGGTCGTCCCCGTGGAAGACATCGGCGTAGCGCGCGGCGAACATCTCCTCGTCGATGGCGGAGTCGATCACCGACTGGATCTCCTGAGGGCTCGGCCAGATGTCCGCGAGGAAGACGGGCTGCCCTGAGTCATCGAGACCCAGGGGTTCCGTGGCGAAGTCGATATCCATGGTCCCCGCGATCGCGTACGCAACAACGAGGGGCGGCGAGGCCAGATAGTTCATCTTGACGTCCGGGTTGATGCGGCCCTCGAAGTTGCGGTTGCCGCTGAGGACGGAGACGACGGCGAGATCGGCCTCGTTCACCGCCGCGCTCACCTCGGGGATGAGCGGCCCAGAGTTGCCGATGCATACGGTGCAGCCATAGCCCACCGTGTCGAAGCCGAGCTTGTCGAGGAATGGAGTGAGGCCCGCCCTGTCGTAGTAGTCGGTGACGACCTGCGAGCCCGGCCCCAGGGTGGTCTTGACCCAGGGCTTGCGCGACAGCCCCCGTTCGACGGCCTTCTTGGCAAGGAGGCCCGCTCCCACCATCACCGAGGGGTTGGAGGTGTTGGTGCAGGACGTGATCGCCGCGATGGCGACGGAACCGTGCCCGATCTCCACTGGCTCCCCGCCGATCTGCGTCTCGACCACGGCGGCGGGATTGTGGGTGAAGCTATGCAGCGCACCGACGAATGCAGCCTTCGCCTCGCTCAGGGAGACGCGATCCTGCGGTCGCTTGGGACCAGCGATCGACGGCACGACCGTGCTGAGGTCGAGTTCGACGTACTCCGAGTAGCGCGCTTCGTGATCCGGATCGTGCCAGAGCCCCTGTGCCTTGGCATACGCCTCGACGAGGGCGATCTGCTCGTCGGAGCGTCCGGTGAGCCTCAGGTAGTCCACCGTCGCCGCGTCGATGGGGAAGATGGCAACGGTCGAGCCATACTCCGGACTCATGTTGCCGATCGTCGCGCGATCCGCGAGCGGCACCGCACCGACACCATCGCCGTAGAACTCGACGAACTTGCCCACGACGCCGTGCTTGCGGAGCATCTCGGTGATCGTGAGCACCAGATCGGTCGCCGTGGCCCCCACGGGTAGCTCGCCCGTGAGCTTGAATCCGACGACGAGGGGAATGAGCATGGATACGGGCTGCCCCAGCATGGCCGCCTCCGCCTCGATACCTCCCACGCCCCAACCGAGCACCCCGAGGCCGTTGACCATCGTGGTGTGGCTGTCGGTCCCGACTACGGTGTCGGGATACGCCTGGCCACCGCGCGCCATGATCACTCGCGCGAGGTGCTCGATGTTGACCTGGTGCACGATGCCCGTGCCCGGCGGCACCACCTTGAACTCCTCGAATGCGCCCTGTCCCCATCGGAGGAACTGGTAACGCTCGCGGTTGCGCTCGTATTCGAGTGCGGTGTTGAGATCTGCGGCATCCGGGCGAGCGAAGTAGTCGGCGATGACGCTGTGATCGATCACGAGCTCGGCCGGAGCGAGGGGCTCGATCTTGGCCGGATCTCCTCCGAGATCCACGACCGCCTCCCGCATCGTGGCCAGGTCGACCACCACGGGGACGCCCGTGAAGTCCTGCATGATGACGCGTGCGGGCGTGAACTGGATCTCCTCGGTGGGCTCGGCGTCGGCCTTCCATCCACCCAGCGCACGGATCTGCGCTTCCGTGACGTTGGCGCCGTCCTCGGTGCGCAGGAGGTTCTCGAGGAGGATGCGATGAGTGAAGGGGAGGGACTCCGCACCGGGTACGGCGTCGATGCGGAAGATCTCGTAGTCGCGGTCCCCCACGGTGAGCGTGGTCCGCGCTCCCAGACTGTCCTGACTGGCTGCCACGACGTGTCCCTCCTTCGTCGGCGAGGCTCATCGCCCGGCTTCCACACTACTGCGCGACGCGCGGGCCACGATGAGGCCCTCGCTGCCCCTGAATCGGAAGCGTGACCTGTTAGCGTGACGGAGCCCGGATGGCGCGGGCGCGAAGGAGGTCCACGCCGCATGTGCGGTATCGCCGGAGTCCTCGGGCCCGCCGAGCGCACCACGCAGGTCATTGGGCCGATGCTCGAGGTGATCCACCATCGCGGTCCGGACGACTCCGGATCCTTTGTGGGCGAGGACTTCGCCTTCGGCATGACCCGCTTGTCCATCATCGACATCGCGGGCGGCCACCAGCCCATGTGGAGCGCCGACGGCAGTGTGGGCATCGTCTTCAACGGCGAGATCTACAACTACAGGGAGCTCGATGCCGAGCTCGCCGCCGCCGGTCGGCCGCCACGGAGCACAAGCGACACCGACACCATCCTGCGGCTGTACGAGCACATGGGCCGAGAGGACCTCCCCGGAATGCTGCTCCGGCTCCGCGGCATGTTCGGCCTGTGCATCTACGACGCCACCATGCATCGCCTCGTCTTGGCGCGAGATCCTTTCGGCATCAAACCTCTGTACGTCCGCCTGGACGAAGGCACTCCCGTGGGGCGCGTGGCCGCCTTCGCCTCCGAGATCAAGAGCCTGCTCGTCGACCCGGACGTGACCCCCGAGGTCGACATGGATGCCGTCGTCAACTACCTCTCATTTCAGTTCAACCCCCTCCAGCAGACCTTCTTCCGCGGCATCCACCGACTCGATCCCGGCCATTTCGCCGTCGTCGATCTCTCGGATCCACAATTTCGGCCCCAGCGCTACTGGCGTTATGAGTTCGCAGCCGACGTCAACGACGAACCACGTCTCATCGATGAGGTCCGATCGGTGCTCGAGGACTCCGTCGAGCACCACCTCATTGCCGACGTCCCCGTTGGCGCCTTCCTCAGCGGCGGGGTCGACAGCGCCATCACCGTGACGCTGGTGCAGGAGCAGCGCGAGGCTCTCGGACTAGAGCCGGTGAAGACCTTCACCGTCGGATTCGATGCCGTGAGCGAGCACGCCGAAGCCCGCCAGGTCGCTGATGCCCTCGGCACGGACCACCACGAGATCCATGTCGACCTGTCGGAGTACCTCGGGGTCCTTCCCGACATCGCCTGGTACTTCGACGAACCCGTGGCCGACCCCTCCGCGGTCTCCCTGTACTTCGTCGCCGAGGCTGCACGCGAGCATGTCACGGTCGTGCTGTCGGGAGAGGGTGCCGACGAACTCTTCGGTGGCTATCGCATCTACCGCGAACCCATCGACCTCGACCGGATCCGACGCCTCCCCCGACCTCTGCGCCGACTCGCCGGACGCCTTGGTCGATCGGCCCGGTCCTTCCCTGGTCGCAACTACCTGCGGCGCGCGACAACACCCTTCGCGGATCGTTACATCGGCAACGCCTACGTTTTCCGCCCGGATGAGGTGCGCAAAATCCTCAAGGACCCTCGGGTGGTCACCCACGTGCGTCCGGCCGACGTGCTGGCAGCGGAGTACTCCGATTTCGACGCGCTCCCCGAGTCCCGTCGCATGCAACTCGTCGACATGGCCTTCTGGCTTCGCGGCGATATCCTTGCCAAGGCCGATCGCATGACCATGGCGCATTCGCTCGAGTTGAGAGTGCCCTACCTCGATCCCCGTGTGGCCGCCGTCAGTGCCACGATCCCCGATCACCTGAAGTACCGCGACGGGACCACCAAGTGGCTCCTCAGGCGGGCTTTCCGGGGCAGAATCCCCGAGGCCACCGAGCGCCGAGCGAAACTCGGCTTCCCCACTCCCTTCCGCCACTGGCTCGCCCAGGATCCCGATGCCGTCCTCGCACCGATCCGGCGCAGCGCATTCCTCGCGAGCATTCTGGATATGGATGTCGTCGAGGGGCTCGCGCGTGACCACACGAGCGGCGCGACCGACGCATCGCGCAAGATATTCGTGCTGCTCATGCTCGCGCTCTGGCATGAGGCGTTCTTCGGAGGTCCTGCCGGCGTGCGGCCCTCTGAGCGCGCCTCCGGCTAGGGCTGGCGCCAGTCCGCTGAGTCGCTGGCGAGTTCCGACGACTCGAGCTGCCAGGGCACGCTCACCACCATCACGCCGGGAGCGAAGAGCAGGCGTGTCTTCAGACGCAGGGCAGATTGGTTGTGCAGTAGTTGCTCCCACCAGTGCCCGACGACGTACTCCGGCACGTAGACGGTGACGAGATCCCGAGGACTCTCGCGACGCAGTCTCTTGATGTAGTCGATGATCGGACGCGTGATCTCACGGTACGGGGACTCGATCACGCGCAGCGTGACGGGGATGTCCCGGCGCTCCCAATCCCGACGCAACGCGGCCGTATCCGCAGGATCGACGTCTACGGTGAGCGCCTCGAGCGTGTCGTGGCGCGTCGCGCGAGCGTAGGCAAGAGCCCGCAGGGCGGGCTTGTGCAGCTTCGAGATCAACACAATGCCGTGCACGCGCGAGGGCAGCATCACGTGCACCTCGTCACCCACGGCGAGTTCCTCGCGGACACGCTCGTAGTGACGGTGGATCGCCTGCATGATGAGGAAGATCACCGGCATGGCGACGACGACAATCCATGCCCCCTGCATGAACTTCGTCGCAAGGACGAGGATGAGGACGAGGCCGGTGAGCGAGGCGCCGAGCGCATTGATCGCTCGAGACCGGAGCATCTTGCCGCGCTGCTCCGGTGACGGATTGCCCCGCAGTTCACGGTTCCAGTGCCGCAGCATGCCGATCTGCCCGAGTGTGAAGGCGACGAAGACACCGATGATGTAGAGCTGGATGAGCGAGGACACATCAGCCTGGAAGACGATCACGAGAACGATCGCGAAGCCTGCCAGCACGATGATGCCGTTGCTGTAGGACAGGCGATCGCCACGCGTGTGCAACTGCCGGGGCAGGTAGCCGTCGCGCGCCAGGATGGAGCCGAGGACAGGGAACCCATTGAAGGCCGTATTGGCCGCGAGGGCGAGGATCAACGCGGTAGCCAGGGAGATGATCAGGACCGCGATGCCGAAGTCGCCGAAGACCGCCTGGGCGACCTGGACGATGACGGTCTTCTGTGGCTGACCCTCGGGCAGGCCCACGAGGTCCGCGTCGTCCCCCGTCACCTTCACACCCGTGGACAAGGCGAGCCAGGTAATGGACACGAACATGGCCATGGAGATGACACCCAGAAGCAGCAGGGTTGTAGCCGCATTGCGCGACTTCGGCTTGCGGAAGGACGGCACGCCGTTGGCGATCGCCTCGATGCCGGTGAGGGCCGTGGTGCCGGACGAAAACGCACGAGCAACCAAAAAGGCAAGAGCGAGCCCCGTGACCTCATCCTGGGCGATGATCTCCCAGCCTGCGCTCTCCGCCGTGAGATCGGCGCCCATGACGGTACGCACGATGCCCGTGCCCACCATGATCGCGATGGATGCGATGAAGAGGTACGTGGGAATCGCAAAGGCCACGCCCGACTCGCGGATACCCCGCAGGTTGACGAGCGTGATCACGACGATGATTCCTACCGCCCACCACGCGGCGTGATCGGAGATGACGGGGAAGACAGAGCCCAGATTCGCCACGGCGGCCGAGATCGACACCGCGACCGTGAGCGTGTAGTCCACCAGTAGCGCGCTGGCCGTGAAGACTCCCCACCTCGGGCCCAGGTTCTCCGAGACCACGGTGTAGTCGCCCCCGCCCCCGGGATAGGCATGGACGTTCTGCCGATAGGACGCGACGACGACGAAGTAGAGGAGGACTACTGCGGCAGCCACCCAGGGCCCGAACGAGTACAGGGAGAACCCGCCCAGGGCCAGGACGATGAGGATCTCCTGCGTCGCGTAGGCATTGGACGACAGGGCGTCGCTCGCGAAGATGGGTAGGGCGATGCGCTTGGGGAGCAGGGTCTCGCCGATGCGATCACTCCGCAGGGCTCGACCGAAGAAGAACCGCTTCACGGTGTCCACCACGGGCACGAGGAGCATGCTAGGTCCTCGGCCTCCTCCACCCGACCACCGACCCGCAGGGAGCCGAGCAGCGTGTAGCGTCTGCCGTGTGCATGTGGTCATCCTCGGCTGCGGCCGCGTGGGCTCACTTCTCGCTGACCGTCTCGACGATGCAGGCCACTCTGTGGCGATCGTCGACCAGGACCCCCAGGCGTTTCGCCGGCTGGGTGGCCGCTTCTCCGGAACCACGGTCAAGGGCATCGGCTTCGATCGCGAAACCCTCGAGAACGCAGGCATCGAGCGCGCCCACGCCTTCGCGGCGGTAAGCAGCGGAGACAACACCAACATCCTCGCGGCTCGTGTCGCTCGCGAGACCTACGGCGTCGAGCACGTGGTCGCCCGCATCTACGATCCTCGCCGCGCCGAGGTCTACCAGCGCCTGGGCATCCCCACTGTCGCCACCGTGTCGTGGACCGCGGGGCAGATCATGCGCCGCCTGCTGCCACAGGGTGGGCTCGAGGAGTATCGCGATGCCAGCGGTCAGGTGCTCCTTTCCGAGATGCCCGTGCACGCGAGTTGGTATGGGCATGCCCTCTCCGACGTCGAGTTGTCGACGGGTGCGCGAGTGGCCTTCGTCAATCGTCTCGGCTCGGGCATGATCCCATCTGCTGATTCCGTCCTCCAGGACGGCGACCTCGTGCACGTCCTGGTCGCCTCCGACGACGCCGCCCGCGTGGAGGGCATCCTTGCTGGGTCTCGCGAGGCGGCTCTGTCCGCACTCCGGGAGGGATCGTCATGAGGGTTGCGATCGCAGGAGCGGGCAAAGTCGGGCGATCGATTGCCCGCGAGCTCATCGGATTCGGCCACGAGGTGCTCCTCATCGACCGCGACGCCGACCTCGCACGCCCGGGTGCTGTCCAGGGGGCGCAGATGCTCCAGGCTGACGCGTGCGAGTTGGCCGCGCTGGAAGCGGCCGACCTTGCCCAGTGCCAGGCGATGGTGGCGGCCACGGGTGACGACAAGGTCAACCTGGTCGTGTCACTGCTGGCCAAGACCGAGTTCGGCGTCCCGCGCGTGGTCGCGCGCGTGAATCACCCCAAGAACGAGTGGATGTTCAACGAGTCCTGGGGCGTCGACGTGGCTGTCTCCACCCCGCGCATGCTCTCCGCCCTCGTCGAGGAGGCGGTGAGCGTGGGCGACCTCGTTCGCCTGTTCACTTTCCGCCAGGGCGAAGCCGATCTGGTGGAGATCACGCTGTCCTCAGGATCTCCCGTCGCCGGGCATCGTGTGGGGTCGATGACCTGGCCACCCGACACCGCTCTTGCAGCCATCGTGCGCGGCCCCCGCGTCATCGCTCCCAGCGCCGATGATTCGCTGGAGATCGGCGATGAGTTGATCTTCGTGTGCGCACCGGAGCAGGAGCCCGTGCTTCAGTCGATGCTGAGCGATCACGCCCACGCGCCGGAACCGGACCGACCTTCCTAGCCTTCAGGTTCCTCGTCTGGTGACTGTCCACCGCCATCAGCGTCGCGTCGCTCGGCTTCTGCTTGGCGCCGTCGCTCGAAGACCGGGCGCAGCACCAGGTAGGTGAAGTATCCCGCGGCGATGAAGAGCGGCACCCCCATGATCACCTTCGCGAAGCCCAGCGGCCCTACCCAACCAGCGAGATACATCGGCCCTTGTACGGCGATGCGCAGGCCGAAGAGCCCCACCCAGATCCAGGACGCGGCCGAATAGATCCGACGCAATTCGGGGTCCGACCGCCAACGGGTTCCCTGACCCGTGAGGAAACCCACGATGACCCCGATCAGGGGCCATCCGATGAGGATGGAAATGAGGAACGCCAGGCCGTAGCCGATGTTCTGGAG
>JBEGMG010000208.1:0-4125 GCA_041183165.1 Actinomycetota bacterium
ACGTCGACACTCGAGCTCGGCATCGACATGGGCGCGGTCGATCTCGTCGTGCAGGTCGAGTCACCCCCCTCGGTCGCGAGCGGGCTGCAGCGCGTAGGCCGAGCCGGCCACCAGGTGGGAGCGATCAGTCGAGGCGTGATCTTCCCGAAGTACCGCGGCGATCTGCTCCAGGCGGCCGTCGTCGTCGAGCGCATGCGGGCGGGCGCCATCGAGCCACTCGCCGTGCCGACAAACCCCCTCGATGTGCTTGCCCAGCAGGTCATCGCCATGGTCGCCATGGACACCTGGGACGTCGAGGAGCTCTACGACGTCGTACGCCGCGCCGCGCCGTACCGCGACCTGCCGCACGACGCCTACATCGCCGTCCTCGACATGCTCTCGGGCAAGTACCCCGGCGACGACTTCGCCGAGCTCAAGCCCCGCATCGTGTGGGACCGGGTCACGGGCGAGCTCACCGCGCGCCCCGGGGCCCAGCGCCTGGCTGTGACGAGCGGCGGCACGATCCCTGACCGCGGCCTCTACGCCGTCTATCTCATCGGCACCACGTCGCGCGTCGGCGAACTCGACGAGGAGATGGTCTACGAGTCGCGCGTGGGTGATGTCTTCGCGCTCGGCGCCACGTCGTGGCGGATTGAGGAAATCACGCCCGACCGCGTGTGGGTCTCTCCTGCGCCGGGTCAGCCGGCGAAGCTGCCCTTCTGGCACGGCGACTCAGTCGGGCGCCCCATCGAGCTCGGCCGCGCCGTCGGAGAGTTCCTCCGCGCCGCGCGCGATCCCGAATCCACGCGCGCGCACCTCGCCGACTCCGGCCTCGACGCCTGGGCGATGGACAACCTCATCGCCTACCTCGAGGAGCAGCGCGCCGCGACCGGACGGCTGCCCGATGACCGCACCATCGTCGTCGAGAGATTCCGCGACGAGCTCGGTGACTGGCGCGTGGCCATCCACTCCCCCTTCGGCGCACGCGTGCACGCACCGTGGGCGCTGGCGATCGGGCAGCGACTGCTCGCCGAGCACGGCATCGAGCCACAGGTCATGCACTCCGACGACGGCATCGTCATCCGCCTGCCGGACACTCTGGATGAGACGAGCGTCTCCATCGCGGACATGCTCGCGATCGATCCCGAGGCCATCGGCGACATCGTCCAGCGCGAGGTGGGTGGCTCCGCGCTCTTCGCCGGACGTTTCCGCGAGTGCGCGGCCCGCGCCCTGCTCCTGCCGCGGCGCATGCCCGGCAAGCGCAGCCCGCTCTGGCAGCAGCGCCAGCGCTCAGCGCACCTGCTCTCCGTCGCCTCGCGCTACCCGGACTTCCCCATGGTGCTCGAGGCGGTGCGCGAGTGCGTTCTCGATGTCTACGACGTACCGGCCCTGCGCGATCTCCTCGCCCAGGTGCGCGACGGCCGCGTGAAGGTGATCGACGTCGTTACCGACCAGCCGTCGCCCTTCGCGCAGTCGCTCGTCTTCGGATACGTCGCCGCCTTCCTCTACGAGGGCGATGCGCCCCTCGCTGAGCGGCGCTCGGCCGCGCTCACGCTGGATGCCGACCTGCTCGGTCAGCTCCTCGGCCCCACTCCCCTGCGCGATCTGCTCGACGCCGACGCGATCGATGCGGTCGCGCGGTCCGTCGGCAGGTGGGATCCCGCGCCTCGCGATGCCGAGGACCTCGCCGACCTCCTGCGCGTCCTTGGGCCGCTGGACGCTTCGTCGCGGGCGGCTCGGGGAATCGAGGAGTCCTGGGTCGCCGACCTCATCGACGCGCGCCGCGCGATCGGCGTGCGCATCGCAGGACGCGAGCATGTCGCGGCGATCGAGGATGGGGGGCGCCTGCGCGATGCCCTCGGCGTCGCACTGCCCCCCGGCATCCCCGACGCCTTCCTCGATATCACCGCGGATCCGCTCGGCGATCTCGTTGCTCGCTACGCCCGCACGCACGGGCCCTTCACTGCCACCGACCTCGCTGACGCCTTCGGACTCGGCGTGTCCGTGGCCGAGCAGTCCCTGCGGCGGCTCGAGGTGGAGGGTCGGGTGATCTCGGGCGGCTTCCGGCCGGGCACCGCGGGCACCGAGTGGTGCGACCGCGACATCCTCCGGCGTATCCGCCGGCGCAGCGTCGCTGCACTGCGTGAGGACATGGACCCGCTACCCGCTG
The DNA here is from genome assembly GCA_041183165.1 of Actinomycetota bacterium. Classification (GTDB taxonomy): domain Bacteria; phylum Actinomycetota; class Actinomycetes; order S36-B12; family S36-B12; genus Mxb001. The sequence goes on from JBEGMG010000208.1 coordinate 2,150, forward strand.
ACACTCTCGTCGGGTTCCTGCCGACGTGGCAGGGCCTCACGGATCCCGGCACGGGCACCGACGCCGTCTACGCCGCGATCGAGTCCCTCGCCGGATTCCCGCTCCCGGCGAGCCAGCTCGAGACCGCGATCCTTCCCGCGCGCGTGCGTGACTACGCGCCCGCGATGCTCGACGAGCTCCTCACGCGCGGCGAGATCGCGTGGTGGGGAGCGGGAGCGCTCCCCGGCGATGACGGCTGGGTGTGCCTTGCGCCTACCGACCTCGCACCTCTGCTCGTGTCGTCTCCCGCAGAGGTCGAAGGCGCACTCGAGCAGCGCATCGTCGATGTCCTCAGCGAGCGTGGAGCGCGCTTCCTGCGCGAGATCGCCGAGGAGCTCTCGCGCGATGCGCTCGTCCCGGAGATCGAGGTGGCTCAGGCGCTGCGCCGGCTCGCGTGGTCGGGTCATGTCACCAACGACACGTGGGAGCCCCTGCGCCGAGGCGCACCGCGCAAGGCCGCAAGGCCCGCGCGCCTGCGCGCCCGTGGGCGTCGGCCGATACGTGAACCGCTCGGCGGCCGCTGGGCGCTCGTCGTCGCCCCAGACCCCTCCCCGACTGCGCGCCATCTCGCCGCTGTGGAGGCACTACTGCATCGCAACGGCATCGTCACGCGCGAGTCGGTCGCCGCAGCAGGTCTGCCCGGTGGCTTCGCCGCGGCGTACCGCATCCTCAGCGCCATGGAAGAGGCCGGTCGCTGCCGACGCGTCTATGCCCTCGAAGGCCAGGGTGCCGCGCAATTCGCTCTCCCCGGCGCCCTCGACATGCTGCGTGCACTCTCATCCAGCGATGTGGCGCGCACACTCGCGGCAGCCGACCCCGCGCAGCCGTACGGCGCACTGCTGCCCTGGCCCGAGGCCGCGACGCGGCCCAGTCGCACAGCGGGCGCGTGGGTGACCCTCGGCAATCACGGGCCGGTGCTCTACCTCGCTCGCGGGCGCCGCTCACTCCTCACGTGGGGTGAGAGTCCGGTCGCCCTGGGCGAGGCGGCCACGTCGTTGGCCCGGGCGCTGACATCGGAGCCGGTCACCCTCCAGCGCATCGACGGGGTCGACATCACGGGAGTGCCCGCGGACGACCCGCGTGTCGCCGCTCTGGGCGAAGCCGGATTCGCGCGTACGCCGAGCGGCCTGCGCCTGCGGCACTGATCCACGGTCATCCGCCACTGCGCCCGTAAACGACGCTAAGGGCCCTGTTGGCGTCGTTTACGGGCGCAGGCGGTGCGCACGCCTATGCTCGCGCTATGAGACTGCCGGGGCGAACCGACTATGCCCTGCGCGCAGCCCTCGAGCTGGCCGCGTCCCCCGATGGCCCCATCACCACGGATGAGTTGTCGAAGCGTCAGGACATCCCCACTTCCTACCTCGGCGCGATCCTGGCCGAGTTGCGCAAGGCGGGCATCGTGCGCGCCCGACGCGGCCCCGACGGTGGCTGGACCCTCGCGCGACCGGCCGCCGACATCTCCCTGGCCAACGTCATTCGCGCGATCGACGGCGCTCTCACGAATGTGGCCGGCACCCGCCCCGAGGACCTCCACTACACGGGGGCTGCCTCCGGACTCCCCCAGGTGCTCATCGCCCTGCGGGCGGCCGAGCGGCAGATCCTCGAGGCGGTGAGCCTCGCCGACGTCGTCGAGGCCCATCTCCCCGCCCGGGTGCGCAAGCTCACCGAGGACCCCGCCGCCTGGCACTAGGCCCGACTCGCCGGAGCCCGCCCCTGATGGCGCCGAACCTGCCCTGTGCTATTGTCACCTAACACAGGTGACAATAGGGCCCTTCCGCAGGGCCCCCACGGACGGAGACCCATGACCGGCCTCATTCTCATCGCCCTCGCAGGATTCGGTGCGTCCTTCATCGACGGCGCTCTCGGCATGGGCTTCGGGGTCACGTCCACCACCCTCCTCCTGGCCGTCGGTCTGTCGCCGGCACTCGCCTCAGCCT
>JBEGMG010000209.1:0-5439 GCA_041183165.1 Actinomycetota bacterium
CTCCCCCAGCACCTCATCGAGCTCCCGCGCCACCTCGTCCTGCGCCTCTGCATCACCGGCGAGCAACCACAGCGCCCAGGTGAGAGCGCTCGCGGTGGTCTCGTGCCCGGCGACGAGGAAGGCGACCAGCTCATCGCGCACTTCGGAAGCGGGAATGGGCGGATCGGCCGCAGCCGCTTCGACGAGCAGATCCAGGAGCGTGGAGGGTTCGGCTGCGGTGCCCGCACGTTGACGCGAGGTCACCATCGAGGCCACGGCATCGTCGAGTTGCACGAGCGCCGAGCGGAGACGGCGCGTGGGTCGCGTGGGCAGCCAGTCGGGCGGCTGCACGGGCACCTGCGCGCGGGCGACGACGACATCGAGTGCCTCGATGGTGGCGCGCGCAAGCCGATCCGCATCCCCTGACAGATCAGTACCGAAGAGGGATGCGCCCACCGTCTCGAGTGCGACGCGCATCATCGCCTCATCGATGTCGATGACCGCGCCGCGCGAGAGATCCCCCCAGCGCGAGATCAGTTCATCGGCGGCTCGCGCCGCATGCCCGACGACCCCCTCGAGAACCTCATGGTGGAAGGCCGGCTGCACCATCCGACGCTGTCGGCGCCACACCTCACCCGATGTGGTGAGCAGGCCCTCGCCCGTGACAAGCGAGAGCGAGCGGAACTGGATCGTCTCCTTGTCGTAGTCGCGCGCGTGGGTGACGAGAACCCGGCGCACGGCCTCCGGATCGGAGACGAGATAGGTCGGCGGTGACGGAATCGGGAACTGCACGACCGGGCCGTACGCGCGGGCCATCTGCTCGAGGAAGCCGAGCGCGTCGGATCGGATCGTCCTGATGGCGCGCAGCATCTGCGGGCCGCTCGGCCCGGGCGCAGTGGCGGGGGTGCGGAAGTAGCGGCGGTCCGGGACGCCCTCGCGCGAGATCACCGCCACCTCGTCGCGCGCCACGCATCGAGCCTATGGCCTGCGCCCCGCAACCTGGACGGGGCAGGATGGCCCCATGACGACGCACCCGCGCGCCGGACAGCAGGCCCAGGACTCCGACCTCATCGACATCGCCGCCCTCGTCACGGCGTACTACACCGGGCATCCCGATGTGTCGGATCCGGCGCAGCGGGTCGCCTTCGGCACCTCCGGGCATCGCGGATCGTCGTTCGCCCAGGCCTTCAACGACGATCACATCGCCGCCACCACGCAGGCCATCGCGGAGTATCGCAAGAAGCAGGGCATTAACGGTCCGCTCTACCTCGGTCGCGACAGTCACGCGCTCAGCCAGCCCGCCTGGGCCACGGCGCTGGAGGTGCTCGCCGCTCATGGCGTGACCGTGGCCATCGACTCCCGCGACGGACTCACGCCCACGCCGGCGGTGTCGCACGCGATCCTGCGGCACAACGCGGGACGCTCGGACACGGATCCCGGGCGCGCCGACGGCATCGTCGTCACGCCGAGCCACAATCCGCCGCGCGATGGCGGCTTCAAGTACAACCCGCCCGATGGCGGCCCCGCAGGCTCCGAGATCACCTCGGTGATCCAGGACCGTGCAAACGAACTGCTCGCCGCAGGCCTCGAGGGCGTACGGCGGGTGACGCTCCCCCGCGCCCTGGCGGCGCCGACCACTCATCGCTATGACTACCTGCGCCACTACGTCGACGATCTCCCGTCCGTGGTCAACATCGACGCGATCCGGGTGGCCGGGGTGCGCATCGGAGCGGATCCGCTCGGCGGGGCCAGCGTCGACTACTGGGCGGCGATCGCCGACGCCTACGACCTCGATCTCACGGTGGTGAACCCCCGCGTGGATCCCACCTGGCGCTTCATGACGCTGGACTGGGATGGGAACATCCGCATGGACTGCTCCTCTCCCCACGCGATGGCCTCGCTCATCGAGCGGCGCCTGGACTACGACATCGCCACGGGCAATGACGCCGACTCGGATCGGCACGGCATCGTCACACCCGATGGCGGGCTGATGAATCCCAACCACTTCCTGTCCGTCGCGATCGACTACCTCTTCTCGCGGCGAGAGGGATGGAGCCCGGATGCAGCCGTCGGCAAGACCGTGGTGAGCTCCTCGATGATCGATCGCGTCACCGCCGCACTCGATCGGCGGCTCTGGGAGGTGCCCGTCGGCTTCAAGTGGTTCGTGCCCGGCCTCATCGACGGCAGCGTCGGCTTCGGCGGTGAGGAATCGGCCGGTGCATCGTTCCTGCGTCGCGACGGATCCGTCTGGACCACCGACAAGGACGGCATCATCCTCGCACTGCTCGCCTCGGAGATCCTCGCGGAGACGGGTGAGTCACCATCCGCTCGCTACCGGCGTCTCACCGAGGTGCACGGCGATCCGGCGTACGCGCGCGTAGATGCACCCGCCACGCGCGAGCAGAAGGCGGCACTCGCGGCGCTCTCCCCCGATCAGGTCACCTCGACCGAGCTCGCCGGTGAACCCATCACCCGTGTCCTCACGCGCGCACCGGGCAACGACGCACCCATCGGCGGTCTCAAGGTCGAGTCGGCCAGCGCCTGGTTCGCTGCGCGCCCGTCGGGCACCGAGGATGTCTACAAGATCTACGCCGAGTCGTTCCGCGGACCCGAGCATCTCGCCGAAGTCCAGCAGGCGGCACGGATCGTCGTCGATGCGGCCTTGGGCACTCCATGAGTGTCACCACCTGGTCAGAGGCCACCGATGCGGGCGACGTCACCGTCATCGAGATCACCTTCCCCCGCATGCGGGTGCAACTCCTGTCGTTGGGTGCAGCGATCCGCGAGGTCGACGTACCCGACCGCGACGGCACACTCGGGGGCGTCCTCCTCGCTCTGCCGACCGTGGCCGACCACGCGATCCGCCCACTCAACCCTCACCTCGGTGCGACGCTGGGGCGCTACGCCAACCGGATCGCCGGCGGCTCCTTCGTGCTCGACGGGGTCGAGTACCCGCTCGATGTCAACAATGGGCCCAACACGCTCCACGGCGGCAGCATGGGCTGGGATCGGCTCAACTGGAACGTCGATGAGATCTCCGACGATGACAGCAGCGTGACGATCCGCTTCTCCCTGATCAGCCCCGACGGCGACATGGGATTCCCCGGCACGGTCTCGGCGTGGACGACCTATGTCGTGAGTGAGGGGCGGATCGAGACGCACTATGAAGCGACCACCGATGCACCGACCGTCATCAGCATGGCCAATCATGCCTACTGGAACCTCGCCGGCTCGCACTCCATCGCCGATCACGAACTCCAGGTCCCGGCCGCCCGCAAGTTCGTCTACGACGAATTCCAGATTCCCACCGGGATTGTCGACGTGGACGGCACGCCCTACGACATGCGCTCATCCCGCGCGCTCGGGCCGATCCTGGAGACCACGGGCGGACTCGACGACTGCTACCTGCTCGAGGGTGCCGAAGGAGAGGTGCGCCTCGGCGCCGTCCTGACCCATCCCGGCACCGGACGGGTGCTCCGCGTGTTCACGGATGCACCCGGCATGCAGGTATACAGCGGCAACAACCTCCGGTCGCCGTTCGAGGTGCACCAGTCGATGTCGCTGGAGACACAGCGCATGCCCGACGCGCCCAACCAGCCCGAGCTCGGTCCCTGCGTCCTGCGGCCGGGCGAGCACTACGCGACGACTACGCTTCTGGAGTTCAGCACCTCAGCGACCTGAAGGAGCGCCATGCAGGCACGGGCCTACGCCGCAGCGGAGGCGGGCGCACGCCTGGCCCCGACCACCATTGAGCGCCGTGGGGTGGGAGCGCGAGACGTCCTCATCGAGATCGACGCCTGCGGGGTCTGCCACTCCGACATCCACCAGGCAGAGGCCGACTGGGGCATGGACATCTTCCCCATGGTGCCGGGCCACGAAATTGTGGGACGCGTTACCGAGGTGGGCTCCGAGGTCACCAAGCACGCGGTGGGCGACCGGGTGGGTGTGGGCTGCTACGTCGCCTCCTGCGGCACCTGCGACGCGTGCACGGCAGGGGACGAGAACTACTGCCCTGACTGGTCCACGACGTACAACGGCTACGAGCGCGATCGGGTCACGCCGACCTATGGCGGCTACTCCGACAGCATCGTGGTCGATCAACACTATGTGCTGCGCATCCCGGAGGGCCCGGACACCCAGGCCGTGGCCCCGCTGCTCTGCGCCGGGATCACCGTCTACCCGCCACTCAAGGACTACGCCGGCCCGGGCAAGGAGATCGGCGTGATCGGTCTCGGCGGGCTCGGTCACGTCGCCGTGCGCATCGCCAAGGCCATGGGAGCGCGCGTGACGGTCTTCAGCCACAGCCCCGCCAAGGAAGCGGACGCGAAGCGGCTCGGTGCCCATGCCTTTGCGTCGTCGACGGACACCCGGGCCTTCAAGGCGATGCGCATGTCCTTCGACATGATCCTCAGCACGGTGTCGGCTCCGATCGACGTGGATGCCTACCTGGGCCTGCTCAAGACCCGCGGCACCCTCTCGATCGTGGGACTGCCCGTCGAGCCGCTGACCTTCGAGGCAGGCAATCTCGTGGGTGAGGCACGCACCATCGTCGGAGCGAAACTCGCCGGCGTGGATGCCACCCAGGAGATGCTCGACTTCTGCGCCGAGCACGGGATCGTCGCCGACGTCGAGGTAATCGACATCGCGGACATCAACGAGGCATGGCAGCGCGTCAAGGACTCGGACGTGCGCTACCGCTTCGTCATCGATGTCGCCGGATCGCTGCGCGGCTGATCGGCACCCTCAGAGGCCCTGGGCGAGGAGTGCCTCGGCCACTGCCAGGGGTGCGCCGTGCACGAGATCGTGGGACTCGATCATCCATAGCTCAGCGATGACGCACCCCACGAATCCCCAGGCGCGCAATCGATCCACGCCGTAGCCCGTCGTCTCGGCGTAGATGTCGGCACGTCGCCGGGCTTTTGCGGCGAGCTCGTGTCCGTCCATGCCGCGGGCATCGCCGCCCTCGACGAGGCCGCGTGGATTGGCGAGGAGTGCAGCCGCCTCGAAGGCCGGGTCTCCCACCCACCCGTGCGGGTCGATCACGCGCCAGGACCCGCCGGCGTTGAGCACATTGAAGTGCTGCAGGTCCCCGTGCAACACAACCATCGCCGCATCGTCCGCGACAAGGTCAGCGAAGAGGCCTCTCGCCGCATCGACCGTAGGCGCCGGCAGACGGGCATCGGATGCTGCATCGAAGGCCAATCCGATCTCCGACAGGGCAGGCAGGCCCTGCACGGAGCGCTGGTCGCGATGGATCTCAGCGGCGAGCAGTGCGATCTCACGAGTCGCGGCATCGTCATCGCGACGCGCGAGGGGGCGGATGTCATCGCCCGGCAGCACGCGCCTGGTGACGAGCAGTCCCAGGTCCCGGTCGTGAGCGAGGACCGTCGTCGCACCGGTGCGGAAGGCACCCAGCGCGAGCGCCTCGCGATGACGCTCATCCGCGTCACCCGCCTTGAC
>JBEGMG010000210.1:0-2525 GCA_041183165.1 Actinomycetota bacterium
GGATCACCTTCTCGGTGAAGAGCTCGCGGCCGATCTTCTCGATCGTGCCGTAGCTCTCCGCGACCGCCGGGACGGCCGCCTTGCCGCGATCGGCCGACACGCGAAGCATCAGCGCTCCGGCGCCGGCGACGCACGCGAGGAACACCCCTGCCGCCAGGTACCGAGGGAGCGCCGCCCGGCCATCGGCAGGCGACTCGGACGACGAACCGAGGAGCATGACGACGAAGATGAACAGGATGACGACCGCTCCCGCGTACACGATGAGCTGGATGGTCGCGAGGAACTCGGCGTGAAGGAGCAGGTAGCAGCCGCAGATCCCGAGGATCGTGGTGAGCAAGCCCATCGCACCGCGGATCGGCCTTCGCGCCGCAACGGTGGCGATTGCCCCTCCGATGGTGAGGAGCGCGGCGAGTGCGAAGAACACCCGCTCCACGAGTTGCATGTTGGTCATCGCTTGGTCTCTCGATCAGGCTGCGTGCACGACAGGGGTGGCGCTCGGAGATGGCTTACTCGGCCGCCTCGGCGAGGAGCTCGAGGCGGTTGGTCGAGGAGCGCCCGCCCGTGCGGATGTACTCCTCGAACTCGGGGCGGAACTTCTTCAAGAACCCGAGCGCGGGCATCGCGGTCCCCTCGCCGAAGGCGCAGATCGTGTTGCCCATGATGCTGTTCGCGACCTCGCTCAGGCGGTTCAGGTCGTCGATCGTCCCGTTGCCCGCGACGATCTTGTCGAGGAGCCGCTCGAGCCAGCCGCTGCCCTCGCGGCACGGCGTGCACTGACCGCACGACTCGAGGCGGTAGAACCGCATCAGGTTGTGCATCGCCCGCACCGGGCAGGCCTGCGTCGACAGCACGGTGGCGCAGCAGGTTCCGAGCATCGTGCCGAGTCCGCGGAACGTCTCGACGCCCATCGGGACGTCGAGGACGCTCTTGCCGTGCCAGGCGTGAAGAGCGTCCTTCTCGTTCGGCGCGTTCACCAGCTCGTCCGCGCGCAGGATCGGAGTCGATGAGCCGCCGGGGATCACCGCGAGGAGCTCGCCGCCCTTCACGCCGCCGCCGAGGTCGTAGATGAGCTCGCGCAGCGTCACACCGACCGCGCACTCGAAGATGCCCGGCGTGTTGACGTGACCGCTGACGCCGTACAGTCGGCTGCCGCCCTCCTTCGGGTGGAGCGCGCTGATCTTCGAGAACGCCTCACCGCCGAGCCGCATCACGGTCGGCACCGTCGCGATGCTCTCGAGGTTGTTCACCGTCGTGGGCATTCCGAACGCTCCGGCCTGCGCGGGGAACGGCGGCTTCAAGCGCGGCTCGCCGCGACGTCCCTCGAGCGAGTTAAGGAGCGAGGTCTCCTCACCGCAGATGTACGCGCCGGCGCCCGTGTGAACGTACACCTCGACGGGGTAGTCGACGCCGAACGGCTTCGCGCCGAGGTAGCCCTTCTCCTTTGCCTCCCGGATCGCGCCCCAGAGGCGGTCCTTCGCGAGGTGAAGCTCATCGCGCACGTAGATGTAGGCGACGTGCGCGCCGATCGCGCGGCAGCCGATGATGCAGCCCTCGACGGTCGAGTGGGGGTCTTGCTCCATCAGGGTGCGGTCCTTGAACGTGCCCGGCTCTCCCTCGTCGGCGTTGATGACGAGGTAGTGGGGCCGACCCGGGGCGACCTGGGGCGCCATGAAGCTCCACTTGATGCCCATCGGGAACCCAGCGCCGCCACGGCCGCGTAGATTCGCTGCCTTGCACTCGTTCACGATCTCCTCACGCGACATCGACATCGCGCGGCGCGCCTGCTCGTATCCGCCATCGGCGAGATAGCGCTCGAGGGTGTGGCCGTCCTTGATACCGTAACGCTTGGTCAGGTGGTCGGTGCGCTGAAGCATGGCTGGTCGTGGGTCATGGCGAGGGCCGCGAAGCGGCGCGCTCGACGGTTTCGATGAGTTGCGAGGAGGAGGGTGCGGGGGCGACTCGTGCGTGCGCGGGTCACGACTTCCGGAGCCGGTCGAGCAGGACGTCGACCTTCTCGGGGGTCAGGTTCTCATGGTAATCGCGGTCGATCTGCATCATCGGCGCGGTGCCGCACGAGGCGAGACACTCGGCCGTGTGAAGCGTGACCTGCCCATCCGCCGTCGTCTCCCCGACGTGGATGCCGAGGCGCTTCTCGCAGTGCTCGACGATCGCGTCGGCGCCGTTCAAGGCGCAGCTCAGCGTCCTGCACACCCAGACGTGGTGCTTGCCGACCGGGTGGGTGTGATAGAGCGAGTAGAACGTCGCGACGCCGAACACGTGCGCGGCCGAGAGGTCGAGCCTCTCGGCGACGTAGGCGATGACATCGTCCGACACCCAGCCGTTCTGCTCCTGCGCGAGGTGGAGGAGCGGCAGGCAGGCTGCCATCTTGGTCGGATAGCGAGCGAGGATCTCGGTGAGCTGTTGCTCGCGCTCGGGGGTCAGCTGGAAGGCCATCGATCCTTGGCGGACGAGCGGGTTGGGGTGCTCGTCCTGTGTGCGGCGCAAGCTACTTTCCGGCACACGAC
>JBEGMG010000211.1:0-2930 GCA_041183165.1 Actinomycetota bacterium
GCCTGAATCACGGAGAGCAAGCGCTGCGCGGTCCCTTCCATCGAGTCAAAGTCGTCACCGTAGACCTTCACCGCCACATCCCCACGGACACCGGAGATGAGCTCGTTGAAACGCATCTGGATGGGCTGGGTGAACTCGTAGTTGTTGCCGGGGACCCCCGCCACGGTCAGCTGGATCAGCTGGATGAGCTTGCCCTTGTGGCCCTCGATGCGGAGTTCCGGTGCCTCGTGCTCCTCGGAGCCGGTATGCGCGTCACGGTGCGGGTCCGGCGCCGCCACCGAACGCTTGGCTTCGACCAGCCGGTCGAGTTCCGCCTCGCTGCGCCAATCGGCGAGCGGCTTCAGGATGATGAACGTGTCGGACACGTTCGGCGGCATCGGGTCGGTGGCCATCTCCGCCGTGCCCGTCTTCGAATAGACGAACGCCACCTCGGGGATCCCGGAGAGCGCCCTCTCGACCTGCCGCTGCATGGCCATCGACTGCGTGATGCCCGTGGACGGGATCCGCATGGCGTGCATCGCGATGTCCTTCTCGTCGAGCGTGGGCACGAATTCCTGGCCGAGAGAGAGGAACATCGCCGCCGAGCCGGCGAACGCCAGCACAGCGGCACCCACGACCGCCCAGCGGCGCCGGACCGCGACCCGCAGCGCCGGTGCATAGGCGGCCTTCGCCCAACGCACCAGGAACATTTCCGTCTCCTTCACCTCGCCGCGCACGAGGAGCGCCACCATCGCCGGCACAAACGTGATGGAGAGCACGAACGCCCCCAGCAGCGCAAAGATCACCGTCATGGCCATCGGGTGGAACATCTTCCCTTCGATGCCCGTGAGCGCCAGGATCGGCACGTACACGGTCACGATGATCGCCTGACCGTAGACGGACGGCTGGATCATCTCCTTCGCTGCGATGGTCACCTCGTGCAGCCGCTCGTCGAGCGTCAGCGTGCGCCGCTCGAGATGCTGCCGTTCGGCGAGCCGGCGCAGGCAGTTCTCCACGATGATCACAGCGCCGTCCACGATCAAGCCGAAGTCGATGGCTCCGAGCGACATGAGGTTGCCACTCACCTTGGTCTGCACCATGCCGATCGCGGTCATGAGCATCGAGAGCGGGATAGCGAGTGCGCAGATGATCGCGGCCCGCACGTTGCCGAGCATCATCAGCAGCACCACGACGACCAGAATCGCACCTTCCGCCAGGTTCCGGCGCACGGTCTCGATGGTCGCGTCGACCAGCTTGGTGCGGTTCAGCACCGTCTTGGCGCGGATTCCCGGGGGGAGCGTCCGGTTGATCTCGCCCATGCGCGCATCGACGGCCGCCGCCACCGTGCGGCTGTTCCCGCCGAGCAGCATGATCGTGGTGGCAACCACCACCTCCTCGCCGTTCTCGCTGGCCGCACCGGTGCGCATCTCGCGACCGATTCCGATGCCGCCCTCCGCAGCGACCAGATCGCGCACGCGGATCGGCATGCCGTTGCGGGTAGCCACCGCGATGTCGCCGATCTGCTCCGGTCTCTCGATGCGGCCTGTGGCCCGAACGAGGTAGCTCTCGCCCTTGTGCTCGACGTAGCCGGCGCCGGTCGAGATGTTGTTGCGCTCGATCGCTTCGATCACGTCGGCGAATGAAAGCCCGTACGCCACCAACTTCATCGGGTCGGGCTGGATGTGGTACTGCTTCACGAAGCCACCGATGGCCTCGACGCCCGCCACGTCACGGACGCCCTTGAGCTGCGGGCGGATGATCCAGTCCTGCACCTCGCGCAAGTACGCGGCCAGTTCCAGTTCACTCTTCAGCGTCCGCCCCTCGGGCGTCAGGTAGGTGCCCTCCGACTGCCAGCCCGGCCGCCCTTGCGCAAAGGAAGCGCCGAGCCCGCCCGGATGCTCGTACTCGACCGTGTACATGTAGATCTCGCCGAGCCCGGTGGCGATCGGCCCCATCACCGGGTCGACGCCCGGCGGCAGTGCCTCCTTCGCCTCGCCGAGGCGCTCGCTCACCTGCTGGCGCGCGAAGTAGATGTTGACGTCGTCCTCGAAGACGGCGGTCACCTGCGCGAAGCCGTTGCGCGAAAGGGAGCGCGTGGACTGCAGACCCGGGATGCCGGCGAGGGCGCTCTCGATGGTGAAGGTGACCTGCTTCTCGACCTCGATGGGCGAAAGGCTCGGTGCCACGGCATTGATCTGCACCTGATTGTTGGTGATGTCGGGGACCGCGTCGATCGGCAGCCTGCGCAGCGACTCGATGCCGATGCCCGCGACGAGCGCGGTGAGCAGCAGCACCAGCCAGCGGTTGCGGATCGAGAACCGGAGGACGTGTTCGAGCATGGTGGTTTCTTCCTTGTAGCGCCGCTCAGTGCTCATGCGCCGCGCCTTCCTTGCCGAGCTCGGCCTTGAGTACGAACGATCCGCGCGAGACGAACTCCTCGCCGGGCGCCAGCCCCGACAGCACGGGCACCACTCCGCCCACCGGGCGGCCGACGGTGACTGCGCGCTTCGCAAAGGTGTTCGGCTCGCCCTTCACGGGCACGAAGACCGCCGGACCGCCCTCGACCTGCTGGACGGCGTCCTCCGGCACGGCGACCTGCGCCGCCGCCCCGCCGGCAACCGCTGTCGCGATCTCGGCCTGCGCGAACATGCCGGGTCGCAGGGTCGTGCCGCCGCCCGGTGCAGTTGCGACGTCGATCCGCACCTGCACGGTCCGGGTGGCTGGGTCCACCAGCGGCGCGATGAACACGACCGTCCCTTCGATCGGCGCCGCGGTCCCAAGCGACACCCGTGCCTTGCTGCCGCGCACGACGTCTGCCACGCGCGTCTCCGGCAGGTCGGCAAGCACCCAGAGCGTCGCCGTGTCCGCGAGCACGAGCAGCGCATCGCGGTCAGGGCCGACGAGTTCACCGAGGCTCGCCTCCCGTTGCACCACGGTGCCGCCGATCGGTG
>JBEGMG010000212.1:0-3615 GCA_041183165.1 Actinomycetota bacterium
CCCGAGGTGATGGCCCACGCCGTAGAAGGGGGCTTCCAGGGCGGCAAGGCAGTGGTGGGCGACGAGGCGCACGATCCGCTCAGGCCATTCCTCTGCCATGAGGAAGAGCGCGCCGTCCAGGGGGTGGAAGCCGGTCCTCCTCAACCGGGGGGCGTAGCCGATGTCGTGAAGCCATGCAGCCGCCATGACGTCCGTGGACCGAGTCCCGGGGATGCGCTGGGCGAGTTCAGCAGCCCGCTTCGCTGTGCGGGAGGCGTGTTCCTGAAGTGCCGGATCCCCGCTCAGGATCTCAGCCGCGAGCATGCGCGCGCGGCTGACGACGGGAGCTTCGGCTGGAGGCACGCGCATAGTCTGATGTGCGTTGAAGTCGGATGCACGCCATATGGGTGTTGCCGTGACGCCATTCACATGATGCCGGGTGTTCATCTTTTCGTCAGGTTCCACCCTGATGCCAGCGTGATGCGGCGCTCCTGCGGGTGAGTGCTGCCGTTCACCTATTCGTCAAGTGCAGTTCCGTCTGGTGTCGTGACGGCGTCAGCCAGGGTGGAAAGAGTCGCGGCGTGGCCACGACTTTCCTCCCGCCGCGTCATGACGATGACGCGGCCGCGGTCGAGCCCCGTGAAGTCACGACAACGCGCAGTAAGAGCGATCGCTTCTTCCGGGGTGGTGTGAGTGCCAGCGGTGCACTCGTGCTGCTCATCATGGCTCTCGTCGGAGTGTTCCTCACCGTCCGCGCACTGCAGGCCCTGAGCCAGGCGGGCTTCTCCTTCATCACGACGCAGGCATGGGAGCCCGACGGCGGCAACTTCGGCATTGCCGCCGTCCTGAGCGGGACGGTCCTCATCGCGCTGACCGCGATCTTCTTCGCCGTCCCCCTGTCCACCGGCGTCGCGCTCTACATCTCCGAGTACAGCCCGCGCAAGATCAAGCAGACGCTCATCAGCCTGGTCGATCTCATGGCAGCCGTGCCCAGTGTGGTCTTCGGGCTCTGGGGGTTCTTCTTCCTTCAGGGTCAGATCATCGGGCTGGCTCGTTGGATCTCGACGTACTTCGGCTGGATCCCGATCTTCTCGGTCGAGGGCAGTGACCCTAACGATCCGCTGTCGACGGCAACGGTCTTCACCTCGTCGACGTTCATTGCCGGCATCGTCGTGGCACTCATGGTTGCTCCCATCACGACCTCGGTCATGCGCGAGGTCTTCTCGCAGGCCCCCGTCGGTGAGCGCGAGGGTGCCTACGCTCTCGGTGCCACGAAGTGGGGCATGATCCGCTCCGTCGTGCTGCCCTTCGGCAAGGGCGGCATGATCGGCGGCACGATGCTCGGCCTCGGCCGCGCATTGGGGGAGACCATCGCGGTCTTCATGATCATCTCGCCCGTCTTCGTCTTCCAGCCCCACATCCTGCAGAACGGCACCAACTCGGTCTCTGCGCTCATCGCCCTGCGCTACGGCGAGGCGACTCCCTTCGGCACCTCAGCATTGATGGCCGCAGGCCTCGCGCTCTTCATCATCACCCTCATCGTCAACTTCATCGCATCCTCCATCGTGGCGAGGTCACGATCCGGCGCAGCGACGGATGGGTGACATGACCGCATCGATCGACGACCTCGACAAGCTGGTCTCGGGCACACCTAATCGGCGAACCACGCTGCCCCAGCGCACTCCGACTCCTCCGGACCTCAAGCCCCGGCGGATCGGTGGCTTCCGCCGCTCTGACGTGCTCTCGCTCGTGGGCGCGGCCATCGCTGGATTCGGGGTGGCGGCGCTGCTCTTCACCCTCCTGCCCTTCAGCGGATGGCTCGGGTTCCTTGCGGTGGCCTACCTCGCCTTCGTGGCGCTCTACGCGGTCCTCGTCTCCCTGGACGAGGACTTCTCAGCCGTCAAGGACCGCCTCGCGGCAGTGCTCATCCACAGCCTGGCATTCACGCTGCTGATGGCCCTCATCTTCGTCGTGACCTTCACGGTGATCCGAGGCTGGGAAGCCCTCACGAACATCAACTTCTTCACCCAGGACATGCAGAACGCCGGACCGCTGGATCCGCTGACGGCTGGTGGCATCCTCCACGCGATCCTGGGCACGCTCATCATGATCACGATCGCCCTCGCCATCGTGATCCCGCTAGGTGTTGCGTGCGCGGTCTACATGAACGAGATCCCAGGACCCTTCGCCCGATTCGTGCGCACCATCTCCGAGGCGATGACCGCACTGCCCTCCATCGTTGCGGGTCTGTTCATCTACGCGTCACTCATCCTCATCCTTGGATTCGACAAGTCGGGATTCGCTGCTGCCATGGCGATCAGCGTGATGATGCTCCCGATCATCATCCGTGCCTCCGATGTCGTCCTTCGACTGGTGCCCGGGAACCTCAAGGAAGCGGCCTACGCGCTGGGGGCAGGTCAGTGGCGCACGGTCTGGCACGTCACGCTCCCGACGGCTCGCTCGGGGCTCATGACCGCGATCATCCTGGGCACGGCGCGCGGCGTGGGGGAGACCTCGCCCGTCCTCCTCACGGCTGGATTCACCGCGGCATTGAACGTCAACCCGACCACGGGGCCGATGGTCTCCCTGCCGCTGGCGACCTTCGAGTTCGTGAAGTCACCGGAGCCCACGATGATCGCCCGCGGCTTCGGCACGGCCGCGGTGCTGATGTTCCTCGTCCTCATCCTCTTCATCATCGCGCGCATCATCGGCGGCCGGGGGCCGGGCAACCTGTCGAAGTCGCAGCAGAAGCGTCGGGCGAAGCGTTCACGTGAGGATTCCCAAAGATTCACCAAGAGGGAGGCGTCTCGAGTCGCCTCACAGGAGGCTCTCGCGACACCGTCGTCTAGCCCCCGATCCCTCGACTTCGGAGACTCTTCATGAAGCGCCTGCTCAGCGCGGCTGTCCTGACCCTCGGTGCCGTACTCATCGCCCCCATCGTTCCGGCGTCGGCCGCGAGCTATGTGCCCGTGTCCGGCTCTGGTTCGACCTGGAGCGCCAACGCCATGGACCAGTGGCGCCGCAACGTCAATCAGTACGGCATGCGTATCGACTACCAGGCGTCGGGATCGTCCGATGGCCGCAACCAGTTCCGCAACGGAACGGTCGACTTCGCGGTCTCGGAGATCCCCTACGGGCTCAAGGACGGCAACGTCGTCGACCCGGTGCCGACGCGCCCCTTCGCCTATATGCCGATCGTCGCCGGCGGCACGGCGTTCATGTACAACCTCAAGATCGGCCCCAATCGGGTCACGCAGTTGCGCCTCTCAGGTGACACCATCGCCAAGATCTTCACCGGCGTCATCACGAAGTGGGACGACCCGGCGATCAAGGCAGATAATCCGGGGCTGACCCTGCCGCCCATCAAAGTGGTCCCGGTTGTCCGCTCGGACGGCTCCGGCACGACGGCGCAGTTCACCACATGGCTTGCATCCCAGTACCCCGACATCTGGAACGCCTACTGCCAGAAGGTAGGCCGAGGCACTCCATGCAGCTTCACCTCGAACTTCCCGAGCAGCGCGGGCTTCGTGGCCCAGAGCGGGTCGCTCGGTGTCTCCGGCTATGTGAAGCAGGACCAGAGCGTCGGGGCCATCACCTACGTCGAGTACTCCTACGCAAAAGCCGCTGGCTTCCCTG
>JBEGMG010000213.1:0-4220 GCA_041183165.1 Actinomycetota bacterium
AAGATGCCCAGGGCGATGAAGCCGAAGTGCGACATGGAGCTGTAGGCGAAGAGCCGCTTCATGTCGGTCTGACCCAGGGCGACGAGTGCGCCGTAGATGATGCCGATGACCGCCATGGCGATGACCAGCGGCGCGTAGAACTCCGAAGCCGCCGGGAAGATCGGCAGGAGGTAGCGGATCATGCCGAAGGTGCCGACCTTGTCGAGGACGCCGATGAGCAGCACCGCGGTCGCAGGGGTGGACTCCTTGGCGGCATCGGGCAGCCAGGTGTGGAAGGGCCACAGCGGCGCCTTGATCGCGAAGGCGATGAAGAAGCCGAGGAAGAGGATCTTCTGCGTCGTCGGGTCGATGTCGAGTCCGACGAGCGCCGCGAAGTCGAAGGTGCCCTGGCCGAGCTGCTGGGCGGAGACGACGTACAGGCCGATGAGGGCCGCGAGCATGAGCAGGCCGCCGACGAGGCTGTAGATGAGGAACTTCACGGCCGCGTAGGACCTGTTGGGCCCGCCGTAGCGGCCGATGAGGAAGTAGATCGGGATGAGCATGACCTCGAAGAGGACGTAGAAGAGGAAGACGTCGGTGGCGGCGAAGACGCCGATCATCAAGGTCTCGAGGACGAGGATGAGGGCGAAGTAGCCCTTCACGCTGCGTCCGTCCTCCACGTCGTTCCATCCGGCCAGGATGGTGACGGGCACGAGTGTGGTGGCCAGGGCGACGAGCACGAGGCCGATGCCGTCGACGCCCACGCTGTAGGAGATGCCGAAGGCCGGGATCCAGGGGTAGCTCTCGACGAACTGGAAGGCGGCGGTGGAGTCAGCGTCGAACTGAAGCCCCATGACCACCGTGAAGACCAGGGCGGCCAGCGAGAACACCAGAGCGGCCAGCTTAATGAGCCGCACGTTGTCGCGCGGCAGGAACATGAGCACGAGGGCGCCCACGAGCGGGATGACGCCCAGGATGGTGAGCCAGGGGATCGTCGTCACGGCAGCCTCACCACCGCGAGCACGACCACGACGAGGACGGCACCACCGACCATCGCGAGCGCGTAGGAGCGGGCGAAGCCGGTCTGCCAGCGGCGCAGACGCTCCCCCGAGCCGCCGACGAATGCAGCGAGACCGTTGACGATGCCGTCGATTCCCTTGTTGTCGACGCCGATCAGGGCGCGCGAGACGCTGTAGGTCGGCTGGACGACGAGGACGTCGTTGATGGCATCGTCGTACATGCTGTTGCGTGCCGCCTTCGTGAGGATGTTGACGTCCTGCGGAGCCTCCACCGGCACGTCCTTGCGGTACATCCTGATGGCGATGGCGACACCGATGAGGACGACGATCAGTGTGGCGATTTCGAGCAGGATGGTGGGGAAAGGCAGCGGCGACTGCTCGAGGCCGGTCACCGGAGTGAGCCACTCGATGATGTCGCCCCAGAAGAGCAGCGCGAGACCCGTGAACATCGATCCGAGCGCAAGGATGATGAGCGGGATCGTCATCACGGGCTTGGACTCGTGCGGATGGGCGTCATCGGGCCAGCGGGGCTTGCCGAAGAACGTCATGATCACCATGCGCGTCATGTAGAAGCCGGTGATGCCCGCCGCGATGATCGCGCAGACACCGACGAAGACATTGACCTCGAAGGCTGCGTGGATGATGTCGTCCTTGGACCAGAAGCCGGAGAACGGCGGGATGCCGATGATGGCGAGATAGGCCGCCATGAAGGTGAGCCACGTGACCACCATGACCTTGCGCAGCGCGCCGTAGCGGCGCATGTCCTGCTCGTCGTGCATCCCGTGGATGACCGAGCCAGCACCGAGGAAGAGGTTGGCCTTGAAGACACCGTGCGTGAGCAGGTGGAAGATCGCGAAGACGTAGCCCACAGGACCGAGGCCGGCAGCGAGCACCATGTAGCCGATCTGGCTCATCGTCGATCCCGCGAGCGACTTCTTGATGTCGTCCTTGGCGGATCCGATGAAGGCGCCGAGGAACATCGTGATGACGCCGATGACCATCACCGCCGTGAGGGCGAAGACCGTGCCGTCGTAGATCGCACCGCTGCGGACGATGAGGTAGACGCCGGCGGTGACCATCGTGGCCGCGTGGATGAGCGCCGACACCGGGGTGGGGCCCTCCATGGCGTCGAGCAGCCAGGCCTGGAGCGGGAACTGCGCGGACTTGCCGCAGGCCGCGAGGAGGAGGAGCAGGCCGATCCAGGTGAGGGTGGACTCGCCGGCCTCCCCTGCCATCGCGAAGACCTCGTCGAAGACGACGGTGCCGAAGGTGACGAAGATCAGCATGATCGCCAGGCTCAGCCCCACGTCGCCGACGCGGTTCATGACGAAGGCCTTCTTGGCCGCCGCAGCGGCACTCGGCTTGTACTGCCAGAAGCCGATGAGCAGGTACGACGCCAGGCCCACGCCCTCCCAGCCGACATAGAGCAGGAGGTAGTTGTCGGCGAGGACGAGCAGGAGCATGGCCGCGACGAAGAGGTTGAGGTAGCCGAAGAACTTCCGCTTGTCCGGGTCGTGCTCCATGTAGCCGAGCGAGTAGATGTGGATCAGCGAGCCAACGATCGTGATGAGGAGGACGAAGACAATCGACAGCTGATCGATCTGGAGTGCCACGGGCGCCGTGAAGCCACCCACGAAGACCCATTCGAAGAGGGTCTGCCCGACGGCGCGGTCGTCAGCGGAGCGACCCAGCAGGCCCAGCAGCAGGATGACGCCGTACACGGCAGCACCGACCACCATGAGGACAGCGAAGTAGGGGCCCCAGCGGTTGGTGCGCCGTCCACCGAGCAGCAGGACGGTGGCACCCAGCAGTGGCAGGGCGATCAGCAGCCAGAGGTAGGAGAAGACCCCCGTGGCCTCCGCCAAGGGCTGGATGACGGGCGCGATCTGGGTCGCGTCCGCCAGCCGAGCAGCGCCGGTCCCGATCACGGCGCCTCCTTCTTGATCACGTCACGTCCTTCTCTGACCCAGGGGCGTGTCTTGCCCTAGGGGCGGTCGTCAGTACTTGAGCAGGTTGGGTTCGTCGATAGAAGCTGAACGTCGCGATCGATAGATCGCCACGATGATCGCCAGGCCCACGACGACCTCTGCGGCGGCCACCACCATCACGAAGAAGGCGATCACCTGCCCTTCGAGGTTGCCCTGCATGCGAGCGAAGGCGACGAAGGCCAGGTTGGCCGCGTTGAGCATGAGCTCGATCGACATGAAGACGACGATCGCGTTGCGACGCACGAGCACCCCGACCGTGCCGATGGTGAAGAGCACCGCGGCCAGGATGACGTAGCTCTCGGGGCTCATCGCGGCTCTCCCGGAGATGTGCCGGGATCGTCCGCGACGGGATGGTCGGCAGGACCCAGGGCGGCGCGCCCGGAGGCGAGGGCCTCGGTCTCCGCCACGGCAGCGGTGTCGACCGGCCGCAGGTCGCCGCGTGCGCGCAGCGGGCCTGGGACGGAGATCTCCGCCACCGAGCCATCGGGCAGCAGTGCGGGGGTGTCGACAGCGTTGTGGCGGGCGTAGACGCCGGGAGCCGGCAGGGGACCGACGTGCTCGCCACTGCGCACGCGCTCCTCCGAGAGCTCGCGCTGCGTGCGGCGCGGCTGCCAGCGCTCGCGATGTGCCAGGACGAGAGCGCCGAGGGCCGCCGTGATGAGCAGTCCGGCCACTATCTCGAAGGCGAGCAGGTACTCGCCGAAGAGGAGGCGGGCGATGCCCTCGACATTGCCGCCGTACTCCGAGTTGGCAGCGTCGAGGCCGACCGACGCAGCGCCGCTCAGGGCGGTGCCGATCGCAAGAACGAGGAGGATTCCGAATCCAACTGCAAGGAGGATGCCGACGACACGCTGGCCCCTGAGGGTCTCGACCAGCGAATCACTGGAGTCGACGCCGACGACCATGAGCACGAAGAGAAAGAGCATCATGACCGCGCCGGTGTAGACGATGATCTGCACCATCCCCAGGAAGGGCGCGGCATTAGCGAGGTAGAGCACGGCGAGACTGATCATGGTTAGCGCCACCCACAGGGCGCTATGAACAGCGCGGCGCGACAGGATGAGGCCCAGTCCGCCGGTGACAGCCAGGACGGCACAGACCCAGAAGACCGCCGCCTCGGCAGTGCTGGTGCCGGTCTCGGTCATGCGCCGTCCTCCCGAGCTGCAGGCACCTGGGTCTCGGCCCAGATCCGCTCATCGCCGGCCGGCTCCTGCTCCGGCACCGAGCCCGTGAC
>JBEGMG010000214.1:0-11827 GCA_041183165.1 Actinomycetota bacterium
GGGCCTCGAGCGCGCCTACGCGATGTTTCCCGTCCTGGCGGAACGTCGTAAGCAGACCGCCGGCTACCTCTCCGGCGGTGAGCAGCAGATGCTCGCCATCGGTCGCGCGCTCATGGCACGACCGCGCTACCTGCTCCTCGATGAGCCTTCACTCGGCGTCGCACCCAAGATCGTCCAGCAGTTGCGCGACCTCATCGTGCAGATCAAGGAGTCCGGGACCTCGGTGCTCCTCGTGGAGCAGAACGCCACCATGGCCCTGTCCATCGCCACCCACGGCTATGTCCTCGAGACGGGGCGCGTGGTGATGGACAAGCCCGCCGAACAGTTGCGTGAGGACGACGACATTCGCGAGTTCTACCTGGGTCTGCGCGGAGAGGAGCGCGGATCGCTCAGGGATGTCAAGCAATACCGGCGACGGAAGCGGTGGTTGAGTTGAGCACGGAGGTCCTCCTCGATGCCCGAGGCATCTCATTGGCCTTCGGGGGCACCCAGGCGATCCGCGACGTCAGCTTCGACGTACGCACGGGCGAGCTCTTTGCCATCATCGGGCCCAACGGCGCCGGCAAGACGTCGATCTTCAATTGCATCTCCGGTGTCTACCTTCCCCAGCAGGGATCGATCGATTTCCGCGGTGACAACCTCGTCGGTCAGCCCCCCGAGGACATCGCACGGCTCGGAGTCGCTCGCATGTTCCAGAACATCGAGCTCTTCGACAATCTCACCGTGCTGGACAACCTCATGCTCGGTCGAGCCCTGCACATGAACTACTCGATCGCATCGGCCTTCCTCTTCAGCCGCAAGGCCAAGCGCCAGGAGGTCGCCAATCGCGAGGTGGTCGAGCGAATCATCGACTTCCTCGACATCGAGAGCCACCGCAGTTTCCCCGTGGGCATGCTGCCCTATGGCGTCAAGAAGCGCGTGGAGCTCGGTCGAGCGCTCGCCATGGACCCGACGCTCCTGCTCCTCGATGAGCCCGTCGCCGGCATGAACGCCGAGGAGACGGAAGACATGGCCCGCTTCATCCTCGATGTGCGCACCGAGATGGGCGTCACCATGATCCTGGTCGAGCACGACATGGGCCTGGTCATGGACCTCGCTGACCGCGTGCTCGTCCTGGACTTCGGGGAGCGCATCGCGCTCGGCACCCCCGCCGAAGTCCAAGCAGACCCCAACGTGATCCGCGCCTACCTCGGCGAGGAACTCAGCGACGCAGGGAAGGAGACCCGATGACCGCGGTAGCCGAGCCCATCACCGGCACCTGGACGCTCGTCGGAACCGTGCAACGCCGCGCCCAGATCGCCCCCGACGGCGTCGCGATGCGCGCCAAGCGGCTGGGCATCTGGCGTGACATCACCTGGGCCGACTACGCCGACCAGGTATCCCTTGTCGGCCACGGCCTCCTCTCGCTGGGCATCGAGCCGGGCGATCGAGTCGCGATTCACTCCGAGAACCGGCCGGAATGGCTCTTCGCGGACCTGGGCACCAACTCCGTGCGCGGCATCACCGTCGGCCTATACCCCACGAATCCAGCACCCGAGGTCGCCTACCTACTTGCCGACTCCGGAGCGCGCGTCCTCATCGCCGAGGACCAGGAGCAGGTAGACAAGGCACTGCTCATCGAGGCCCAGTGCCCCGTGCTCGAGCACATCATCTACCTGGAGCCGCGCGGCGTCGCCACAATCGACCACCCCAAGCTCATGAGCTGGGAGGAGTTCCTCGCCCGCGGTCACGCTCACCGGGAGGCGGATCCCCGCGCGCTCGACCGCATCGCCGAGCGGGCCGAGCCGGGCGACATCGTCACGCTCGTCTACACCTCGGGCACCACCGGCCCACCCAAGGGCGCCATGCTCTCCAACACCAACGTCGAGTTCGCGAGCAACGTCATCGTCGATGGCGGCGGCCTCTATGACCCTCCCCCTAACCCCAGCGACGTGATCCTGTCCTATCTGCCGCTGTGCCATGTCGCCGAGCGAGCAGTGACCACATGGACAAATGCGATCTCGGGGGCCGTCGTGCACTTCGCCGAGTCGATCGACACGGTGACGATCAATATCCGCGAGGTGCAACCCACGCTCTTCTTCGCGGTGCCGCGCATCTGGGAAAAGCTCAAGGCAGCCGTCGAGGTGCGAATGGCCGCAGCCTCGCGCATCAAGAAGCTCAACTACGGCATCTGGATGAAGGTCGGCAACGGCATCGCCAAGTCGATGCTCGCCAACGGCGGCAAGCACACCCTGTGGAGTCGGCTGCGCTATGCCGTGGGCTACGTCTTCCTCTACCGGGCCCTGCGCGAGCGACTCGGCCTGCGTCGTGTCCGCGCGGCAGCCTCCGCTGCCGCCCCCATCTCACCCGATGTGCTCTTCTTCTTCTTCACGATGGGCGTCGTCATCAACGAGCTCTATGGCATGACCGAGAACAGCGCCGTCGCGACAAGCAACCGCCGCGGCCGCATCAAGCTGGGCACCGTGGGCGAGCCCCATCCAGGCGTCGAGGTCGTCCTCGCCGAGGGGACGGGAGAGATCCTCACTCGGCATCCCGGGACCTTCGCGGGCTACTGGGGCAAGCCCGAGGCCACCGCCGACACGATCGACGGTGAGGGCTGGCTCCACACCGGCGATGTCGGTGAGTGGGTCGATGGAACGCACCTGAAGATCGTCGATCGCATCAAGGACATCATCATCACCGCCGGGGGCAAGAACATCTCGCCATCCGAGCTGGAAAACGCTCTGAAGGCATCTCCCTTCATCCGCGAAGCGGTTGTCATCGGCGACCAGCGCCCATACCTCACCGCCCTCATCGGCATCGAGGAGGACACGGTGGGCCAGTGGGCACGAGCAAAGCGCATCCCCTACACCACGTACCGCGACCTCTCCGAGAAGGAGGACGTCCTGCGACTCGTCCAGGGCATCATCGCGAAGGTCAACGAGGCGACAGCCCGAGTGGAGAACATCCGCAAGTTCCGGATGCTCACCAAGGCACTCGACCACGAGGACGGTGAGCTCACAGCGACGCAGAAAGTGAAGCGATCAGCACTGACCAAGACGTTCGAGCCCCTCATCGATGACATGTACTCGGGCGCCGACCGGCTCCCGGGCGGCGACCAGAGCGACGTCATCGTCGTCGCGCATGCGGAGGCCTAGGTCATGGAGGACTTGATCTCGTCCCTTGTCCGCGGACTCGGACTCGGCGGCCTCTACGCACTCCTGGGCGTGTCCTTCGTCATCGTCTACCGCGCCACAGGGGTCATCAACTTCGCGACGCCTGCACTCATGATCCTGGGCGCCTTCTTCACCGGCTCCTTCGGAAATGCCATCGGCCTGCCCTTCTGGCTCTCGGTGCTGCTGGGCATGGCAGTCATGGCCGTTATCGGCATGATCATCGAGCGCGTCGCGCTGAGACCCATGGTCGGCAGACCGGCATTCTCTGCTGCAACCGTCACCGTCGGAATCTTCATCATCCTGCTCATCGTGGCCGGCCGCCTCATCGGCTCGGAACTGCTCACCGTCAACGATCCCTTCGGCCTCAACACCCTCGACGTCTTCGGGGCGCGCCTCTTCACCATCGACGTCGCACGCCTGGTGATTGCCCTCGTCGCGATCGGGATCGTGGGCCTCTTCCTTGCCCGCTCGCGCACCGGCCTGGCCATGAGAGCCACAGCGTTCGATCAGGAGACGAGCCTGGCGCAGGGCATCAATGTGGGTCGGATGTTCGGACTCTCGTGGGGCATCGCCGCCGCCATGGCTGCCCTCGCCGGCGCCTTGCTCACGGCCGGCAGTTCCGGCGTCGAGACGACCGTCGCCCTGGTTGCACTCAAGGCACTGCCGGTGATCATCCTCGGCGGACTCGACTCGATCAAGGGATCGGTCATCGCCGGACTCATCATCGGCGTCGCCGAGTCACTCACGCGCACCTACCAGCCGGTCTACGCACCGTGGCTGGGCGCTAACTTCGACGTGATCGTGCCCTACCTGATCATGATCATCGTCTTGATGGTCAGACCGTACGGCCTCTTCGGCACGAAGGAGGTGGTGCGGGTATGACGACCGCAACCAAGGCATCGCTGCACACCGTCAAGGGGCGACCCCAGCTCTTTACGAGTTATGCGCGCGAGATGTCGATCTTCAACACCCGCGTCAAGCGCAACTGGGTCATCGCGGGGATCATCGCTATGGCGATCATCCCCTTCTTCCTGCAGCGCGACATGGTCGCTCTGCTCACGACGGTGCTCATCTTCGCCATCGGTGGGATCGGGCTCAACGTCCTCACGGGGTACGCCGGCCAGGTGTCCCTCGGTCAGGCGTTCTTCATGGGCGTCGGTGCCTACACCGCCGCGGTACTCGGTGGCGAGGCGCAGGGCAAGGTCATCGGCCTCGGCCTCGACATGGTGATCTGGCTGCCTCTCGCCGGCCTGGTGCCCGCCCTCGTCGCCTTCGTGCTCGCACCCCTGGCCGCACGCGTGCGCGGCCTCTACCTGGCGATCCTCACCCTGGGCCTGGTCTTCATCGGAGAGCACATCTTCAAGGAGGCCAAGCCCATCACCGGCGGCGCAGGGGTGGGACGTGCCCCCGCCGAACCCGTATTCCTCGGCTTCGACCTCTTCTCGAACCACACGATTCTCGGCTATCGCATCGACCGCTTCACGGTCTTCTACGTCGCTTGCCTCGTCATCTTCCTCGTCATGGCCTTCGGCGCGCGCAACTTCGTGAGGTCGCGATTCGGCCGTAACTTCGCGGCCGTGCGCGACCGCGACGTAGCCGCCGAGGTCATGGGCGTTTCCCTGCTGCGCACCAAGACACTCGCCTTCACGGTCTCGTCGTTCTACGCGGGTATCTCGGGGGCCCTGCTCTCCATCGTGATCGGGCGCATCTCGCCGGAGACCTGGAACATCTTCCTGTCGATCGACTTCCTGGCGGTCGTCTTCATCGGTGGCCTCGCCACCATCAGCGGCTCGATCATGGGTGCGGTCTTCGTCGTCATGCTGCCCAAGCTGGTCAATACGGTCACGGGCTTCATCCCCGGATTCGGCGGCATCGGCGAGGGTGGATTGCTCAATGTCTTCGAGTTGCAGAGCATCATCTTCGGCCTCCTCATCATCCTGTTCCTCATCCTGGAGCCGAGAGGTCTCTTCGGGCTTTGGCTGCGATTGCGCAACTACTTCAAGGCGTGGCCGTTCAGTTACTGACGTTCGCCGCCGCGTCCTGCTTGGCGTACTCGTTGAGGAGATCGATCTCCCCCTGCTTGCCGGGGTAGCGCGTCCACACAAGAAGCGCACCGACCACGCTCGCGGCAATGGCGGCTGCATAGGCCCAGTTGGCGCCGCTAAGGAAGGATTCCCGAGCCGCTGACACGATCTGGTTCGCGTACTGGGGGTACTGCTCCGCCACCGCAGCGGCACTCACATAGGACAACTGCAGCGTCGCCTGCGTCTGCTGGGTCACCTGCTGGGCATCACCGCTGGAGGCGATGGCGTTCGACATCGCCAGCGCATAGCCCGCCGTAAGCAGCGAGCCGAGCACTGCCTGCATGACGGAGCCACCGAGGTCGCGCTGGAGGTCCGAGGTCCCGGATGCCATGCCCACACGCGTGACGGGCACCGAGCTGGTCAGGGCCCGCGACGCCGGGGTCAGGGCGAGCCCCGTGCCCGCGCCCACGCAGATGTAGGCGAGGGCGATCACCCAGTACGCCGTCTGCTCGCCCCAGCCGATGAGCATGATGATGAAGCCGGGAATGATGACGACGAAGCCGAGGAGCAGGGTGTCGCGCGATCCGAATCTCAAGACGAGACGTCCGGAGATAGGCGAGAAGAGCACCATGGCGATCGCCATGGGGACGACCGCCAACCCCGCATTCAGGGTCGAGTAGGCCAGGACGTTCTGCATGAACTGCTGACCGACGAAGAGAGACCCCATGAGCGAGCCGAAGACGATCATCCCACTCAAGGCCGCAACCCAGAAGATCCGCCGTCTCGCATAGACGAGGTCATAGAGCGGATTGCTCGCACGCCGCTGCCGCAGGATGAAGAGCGCCCCAACCACGAGCGAGACCCCGATGAGCGCGAGGGCTTGCCCGAGCATCCCGGGGGCCGACACTGTGCTGATGCCGATGACGAATGTGCCGATCATGACGACGGAGAGCACGCCTCCGAGGTTGTCCACGCTTTCGGTCGATTCGTGGACGTGCGCCGGGACGTTGATGAAGACGAGCACGAAGGCCAGCACAGCGGGCGGGACGGCGATGAGGAACACCGAGCCCCACCAGAACGACTCCAGAAGGGCACCGGCGATGACCGGGCCCATGATCGCGCCGCCGCCACTGAGGCCCGACCACAGGGCGATCGCGCGCACGCGCGCCTTGCCCGGTCCCCACAGTGCCGTGATGAGCGCCAGCGTGGTGGGGTAGGCGAGACCCGCGGCCACGCCCGTGAGAATCCGTCCCACGATGAGGACGTCGATCGACGGAGCCCACGCGGATATGGCGCTCGTCGGCAGTGTCAGGGCCATGCCCAGGAGGAGCATGAGCTTGCGGCCGTAGCGGTCGCCGAGCGCTCCGAGGTAGAGCACCGACATCGCCAGGCCCAGGGTGCAGCCGATCGCGACGAGGTTGATCTGCGTCTGGCCGGCACCGAAGGCCTTGCCGATATCGGGCAGGGCGACATTGGCCACGCTCAGATTGAGATTGGCGACGATCGCGGCGAGGATCAGCGCGGTGAGCGCAAGACCGGCCCGCGCGGGAGCAGCCGGTGGTGCAGATGTCGCGGACGTGCCCGCCATGTGATCCTCCCCTGGACAGCGGCATCCTGCCAGAGCCGGATGTCGAGCAGGGTCAGGAGAGGATGTCCTTGCGATCGAATCGCAGCATCGCGATGCCCGCAAGAACCGCAAAGGTCACCACGGCGTACGACGCTCCGATCGCCATGTCGTCCCACACGATCTGCTGGCCCAGGGCATCAGCCCACGCCCCGCCGTAGTCGGTGGGCAGGAACCTCCTGAGGTCACCGAGCGCATCGATCGCGTCGATGATGTTGAGGACGATGACGATGACCACCGCGGCACCCACGGCGCCCAACGGGACATCGGTGAGCACGCTCATGAGGAAGGCGATGCCCGCGGGGATGAGGAGTTGGATCCCGATGTAGACGGCCACGATCGCCAGTCGCTGCCAGGACGTCGCCACATCGAAGGACCCACCCAGGGGGCTGGTGAGCGGAGCGGAACCGAAGACAACGAGGGCAATGACGAAGGACACCGCGATGAGCATGGCGAGCGTGACCGCCGTGAGGATCAGCCCGACGATCATCTTGGCGCGGAGGAATCGGCGTCGGGGCACGGGCGCGGCGAGCAGGTAGCGCATGGTGGACCACGACGCCTCGCTCGCCACCGTGTCACCGAGGAACATCGCGGCAATGATCGTGAGAAGGAAGCCGGACGCAAAGAGCAGCATCGTCAGGGTGAAGTTCCACGGCCCCGCAGTCGCCAGGCCTACGAGATCGAGATCGCCATCACCGAATCCTCGGGACTGAGGCCCGAGCTTGACGGCAGCGACGACGATGAGGGGTAGGGCGATCGCGAGGGCGAAGGCCACGATGGTGCGCCGGCGACGCAACTGCCGGATGAGCTCGACACGCACGGTGAGGGTACGGCGTGCGACATAGGGCGTCTCGACAGTCGTGCTCATTGGTCCACCCTGTGCCCTTCGCCCACCAGTTCGAGGAAGACGTCTTCGAGTCGCAGGCCGCTGCGTCCCGCAAGCAACTCCTCGACGGTTCCTGAGTAGATGAGATGGCCATGGTCCATCACCACGACGCGGGAGCATGTCTGCTCGACCTCGCCGAGCAGGTGCGACGACACGATCACGGTCTTGCCCGAGGCTGCGTAGTCGTGCAGCACCTGCCGCATCTCGCGGATCTGCGGCGGGTCGAGGCCGTTGGTGGGCTCGTCGAGCACGAGTAGGTCGGGGAGCCCGAGCATGGCCTGGGCAATGCCCAGTCGCTGACG
This sequence comes from Actinomycetota bacterium, assembly GCA_041183165.1. Classification (GTDB taxonomy): domain Bacteria; phylum Actinomycetota; class Actinomycetes; order S36-B12; family S36-B12; genus Mxb001. The sequence continues at coordinate 7,992 of JBEGMG010000214.1, forward strand.
CATGCCCTGGCTGTAGGTGCGCACCTTCCTGTCGATCGCGGAGCCGAGCCCAGCGATCTCCAGCACCTCATCGAGGTGGGGATCCCCCGCTTCGCGCCCGCTCGCCCGCCAAAAGAGGTCGAGGTTCTGTCGGCCCGTGAGATGGGGCAGGAATCCGGGACCCTCGATGAAGCTGCCCACCCTGGCAAGCACGGGGGCTCCTGGCCGCACATGCTGCCCGAAGATCCACGTGTCCCCGCCGGACGGACGGATAAGGCCCATCGCCATGCGCATGGTCGTGGTCTTGCCTGCGCCGTTGGGTCCCAGGAGGCCCAGCACGACACCCGGCGGGACCTCGAAGGTGACGCCGTCCACCGCCTTGAGACCACCCTTGAATTCCTTGGCGAGGTCGCGCGTGGCCAGGGGCACCGTGGCGAGTTCCGGTCTGGCCTCACCCGAGCGGTCGCGAGGCCTCAGCAGCGCAACCACGAGCCAGATGAGTGCCGTGATGACGACGGCCCCCAGCGGCCAGACCCACGGTGGCGCGCCCACCGACGCCGTGGTGCCCTGAAGCGTGGGCAGGAGGAGCGGGCCCTCGGCGGCCACCGTGTAGACGGCGGGGCCGGGTGGCATGCGATAGCCCTGATCTGTCGTGGCGATGACGAGGGCGAGACGATCCCCCGCTGCCACCTCGGTGACGATGCCGGGAAGCACGACGTCGACGGTGACCGGATCAGGACCGAGGTCCTCGATCCGAATCGGGGCCACGAGTCCCTGTGGCAGGGTCTGCCGTCCGTTGGCACTCACGATGCGCAGGGAGGCAAAGAGCACCGCCTCATCCACCGGCCGATCGCTGCTCACGGTGATCCGCGCTCGAGTGGAGCCGACGATGCGCATGGACTGATCGAGCGATTCGGTGAAGAACCCTGCTGTCTGTCCGGGCAGCGGCACGGCGAGCAGGTCACCGGCGAGACTGGCGAGTCCTCCTGCACCGGGCAGCGACGTGATGGCCGCCGGAGCGCCACCCGCTGGAGCAAGCACCTGCTGCGGCGGGGCAGCCACCGGCATGTCGACCGTGCCATCGCCGAAGATCCCGGGGTACGCCGGCGCCGAGAGCACTTCGACGGTGCCGGGATCGCGATCGCTCAGTGCAGACGCCTCGACGAGCGAGACCTCGAAGGAATCGCTCACGGTCGCGCCTCCGCGCAGGTGCTCGTCGAACCAGGCCTGGGTGAGCGCGCGGAGTCGATCGGTCTCGGCGATACCGCCGTCGTGTCCTCCTGCGTGCCAGACGACCTTCACCGGGGCGTTGACGATCTGCTCGGCATTGGCATTGGCCTGGGTGAGCGGGAAGAGCGAGTCGGCCTGCCCTGCCCCGAGGAGGACCGGGGCGGTGATCCGCTCGGTGATGCTGCGCGGTGACGACCGCGCCATCAGTTCGGACGCCTCCGGTGAGACCACTCCCGCGGTGACCGCTTCGACGTAGGCCGCGCACCACTGCGCGGTGAAGCGCCCGCACTCACTGACGGGCTGACCGGGTTCGAGTCCCAGCCCCGAGGAGAAGAACAGCGAGGTCCACAGGCTCTTGAGGACGCCGGGCTGGACGCCATCCACTGCGCTCTGCGCGAAGAGCGATGTCTCCAGATCGTTCCAGGTGATGTCCGCCGCCACCGCGTCGATGCGCTCGTCGTAGCCAGCGAGAAGCAGAGCAAGGGCACCGCCGTAGGAACCGCCACCCACTCCGACGACCGGGTCTTGGGGCGCTTCCATGCTCACGCTGGCGAGGCTGGCGAGGTAGTCGATGAGCGCGGAGGCGTCGGCCACTTCGAAGTCCGGTGCGTTCATCGAGATCTGCCCGGTGGACTCCCCGAAACCGCGCGCGGTGTAGGCCAGGACGACGTAACCGGCATCGGCAAGCATCTGGGCTTCTTCGGCGACCCCCTGCTTGCTCCCGCCAAAGCCGTGCGCCAACAGCACAGCCGGAGCGGGGGTCACCGCGGGGATGTAGACATCGGCGTCGAGCTGCACCGGGGTGGGATCGCTCGCAGACGTCGCCGCACCGGAGAGCATCATCGAGACGGGCGCGACCTCTGCACGGGCTGCAGTGGGAACGCAGAGGAGACCGAAGGCGAGTGCCGCCGCACCGGAGACCCCCACGATGGTGCGCATCATTCGACTATAGGCGGCGAACCAAGCGGGAGCACCTCTAGCGCAGTCGTGCGCCGTGATACGTGCCGTCAATTGCGTCAATCAAAGTCCCAAACCAGCCGGAAGCGAGGAGTTGAGCGCGGACGCGCTCATTGAGGCCCCCCTTGGTCTGGTGTTCCATCGGCAAGGCGAGTCGCTCGGCATCGCGGGTCGCCAGACCGACCGCGGCGAGACCGTCCAATTCGGCCCGCACGTAGCGTGACGCAGTCTCCTCGTCGATGCCCTGCTGGACGATCCACGCGATCAGGGCGTTTTGCATCTCGTAGTAGGTGGACATGAACGCCGAGGCGCAACTCAATGAGCGGATGAGGGACTCGTCATCGAGCGTCACGATCTCACCGAGACCGTCCAGGGCCGTGACGACCTCGGGGATCGGGGGGCTGATGACGAGGGGGCCCCGTCGCAACGCAATCGCGGGCAGGGGGATGAGTTGACACACGCGTTGCGCAGGCGCAACCAGGGGTGCGATCCCGCTGGGTGGTGTCCCCGCGATGAGGCTTGCGATCACCTGGTCGTCCCTGAACACAAGACCCTCGAGCGCCTCATCCAGCTGCTGCGGACGCATGCCGAGAACGACGATCTCGCTTGCATCGATGACAGCCTGATTCGATTCCAACCGCTGGCACGAGGGGAACTCGTCAGCCAGGCGACTCGACCTCTCCTGAGACCGAGGGGAGAGGAAGATCTGGTCGTCATGGCCTTCGCGTCCCGCCATCGCACGGACCATGGCCTCCGAGATCGTGCCCACTCCCAGGAATCCGATACGTGCCATGCGCGCATCATGGCCCACTAGGCTCGTCCGGACCGAGAGGAGGGCACCATGACCGGATTCCTCGCTGATCTGACCGGCTCATTTGCCACGTCAGCCGCGCAGAACCCGACCGTCGCTGTCATGGAAGCGGCCTACGCCCATGCGGGGCTGGATGTCCGCTACATCAACTGCGAGGTCCCTCCCGAGCGGCTCGGCGATGCTGTGCGCGGCGCCATCGGCATGGGCTGGCTCGGATTCAACTGCTCCATCCCCCACAAGGTGGCGATCCTCGACTACCTCGATGCGATGGCGCCGTCCGCGGGCATCATCGGCGCGGTCAACTGCGTCATCAATCGCGACGGGCATCTCACGGGTGAGAACACCGACGGCCAGGGCTTCGTGCGGTCATTACGCACGGTGATCGATCCGACCGGCCGTGACATGGTCGTCCTCGGGGCCGGGGGTGCAGCACGCGCGATCGCCGTCGAGTCGGCGCTTGCCGGAGCCCGGTCCGTCACCATCGTCAATCGCACTCCGGAGCGCGGCGAGGAGCTCGCTGCCCTTGTCGCCGAACGCACACCGGCAGCGGCCCACTTCGTCACGTGGTCGGGTGCCTACGCCGTGCCCGAGAGCGTCGACATCCTCGTCAATGCCACCTCGATCGGCTTCCACCCGAGCACCGATACCCCCGATATCGACGAGGCGACGATCCGTCCCGGGATGGTGGTCGCCGATGTCGTAGCGAATCCCCCCGACACGGTCTTCCTCCAGCGCGCTGCCGCTCGGGGAGCAACCACGCTGCAGGGCCTCGGCATGCTCGTCAATCAGGCACTCACCAATGCGCGCCTGTGGACCGGGCAAGACCTCGATGCCGACGTGATGCGCCGGGCCCTTGAGG
>JBEGMG010000215.1:0-2889 GCA_041183165.1 Actinomycetota bacterium
GACCATCAGGGGTCCAGATCCCCGCGCTGTCGGCAAGCCTCACGCGCGATGTGGAGCGGCTCAGCGCATTCGGCGTCGTGATCGATGCGCCGCCCGGTGCGTCTGTCACCCCGATGGTGAAGCTTGCGGGCCAGAGCGCATTCACGGCAGGTGTCGCCGTGCCGATCGGCACTGACGGTTCCTTCACGTGGTCGCGGACAGTCGCGAGCGACAAGGATGCTCAGGTCTACTTCATGGTCGCTTCAGGCCGCTCTGCCACCTTGCGCGCTGCGGAGCCTCAGGTGAGCGCCACGGGCAGCCGAACTGGGTCGATAGCCGTAGTACGCGGGTCGACCATCAATATCTCGGCCGGCTCGACCGTCACGCCGTGGTTCAAAGTGAACGGCGGCAAGGCCATCAGGGGATCTGACCTGACCGTCGGAGCCAATGGCGGATTCGTCTGGAGGCATCCCCTCAAGGCCGGCGACAAGGTGACAGTGAAGTTCAATATCCGTGGGGTGGTGTCCTCCCCGGTCACGCTCTGACGCCAGCGCCTGCCCTACGGGTAGACGAGCGGGCAGGCGACGGACCGTGGCGGCAGCGTGAGGTCGAGAAGGTACGGCGTCACGGCCGCATCCACGCACGCCGATGTCCCTGTGTAGGCCACATGCTGTGTGCCTGCGTAGGTGACCATCGACGAGCCGGTGAAGGCATTGGCGGTGGCGCGCGCTCCGAGCCAGGGGGTCCGGTTGTCCCCGATCGAGTTCACGACCACCGGCGGAGTGGGTAGGCGCAGGGTCCCCGCCAGAGGCGGAACGGACCGACCCAAGGGAGGCAGCCCCGCACACTGCCCTCCTTCGCCCAACGAGGGAGCGCCGAGCGGAGTACCGCCAACCTTGGCCGCTTGCTCGGCGGCGCCGGCGACGACCTGGGCGGTCGGACGGTCGTGCATGTCGGAGCAGTTCACGAAGTGGAAGGCGGGATTGCTGCCGCCTTCGGAGCGGGTCGTCATCGCACTGGACATGATGCGCTGGGCGCTATCGCGGCTGACGGCTCGCGCGTTGCGTATCGCGCTGTACACCTCATTGAGTTCTTTCCTTACTTCACCCCAACGGGATTGATACGCCGCGCTATCCACGAGGTAGTCCGACACGGACCATCTGGTGAGGACGCCGCCACCCTGTGTGGGAATCGTCTGCCTCTCGAGGAAACTCATCACGGTCCTGTATGCGCGCTTGCTCCTGGCACCGAAGGCTCCGAGCATCGTCTGGATCGCTGTGGCGTCATCCCAGATGTGCTCGCGGGCGTAGTCGCCCACGGACGGGGTCGGAGAAATGGCGCCGTCGAGCACGAGTGCGCGCAGGCGCTGGGGGAACTGCTGTGCATACGCGCGACCCACGGTCGTGCCGTAGCTCATACCCCAAAACGAGATCGTCTCGACTCCCAGGGCGCGGCGCAGGGAATCCATGTCGCGAATGACCTGCCACGTGCCGACGAAACCGGCGTCAGCCCTGTTCACCGCGAGGCACTCCTGCAGTGCCGTCGACATCCGCTTCATATACGCGGACGTCACTGCCCCCCAATTCACGGCGCCCGTCACCGGAGCATTGAGGTTGGGGATACGACATGGAGCAAAGGTGGGCTGCGACTGGCCGGCTCCGCGGGGATCGAAGGTCACGATGTCGAACGAGTCACGCACCTTCTTCGGCAGTCCTCGCTGGACGCCGCGCAGTGCATTGAGGCCCGCGATACCAGGGCCTCCGGGGTTGAACATCAGCACACCCCGAGTGGGCGCCACTTCCGCTCGGATGCGCGCGACGGCAATTCGATAGGTGCCGGCACTCGGGCGCGCCCAATCGCGCGGCACCCGCAGGAAGGCGCACTGCGCGCCTTCGAGCCTCTCGCCCTCGCAGGGTGTCCATCGCAGCGACGGTGGGGCTTCGGCCCGAGGCGACGTGTCGATGGAGGGCTGAGCTACCGCTGCGACGGGAAGCCCGAGGACTGCCAGCGAGGAGACAAGGGTGGTGATCAGGAAGCGGCGCATCCTGCGAACCTACTGACGGACATGTGATCGCATCCCGGAACGACGAAACTCCCCGTCGGAAGCCCTTGCGAGCTCCCAACGGGGAGTGGCGCCACTTCCGCGGTGGCGGTGGGATTTGAACCCACGGTGGAGTTGCCCCCACACACGCTTTCGAGGCGTGCTCCTTTGGCCGCTCGGACACGCCACCGTCGAAGAGGGTACACACGCCCCGCTACGCCGCGGCGAGGACCAGCCCCCAGGCGACAGCCCAGCGGTGACCGAGGACACCCGCGGCGTCTGCGCGCCCGGCAACCACCCCTGGTAGCGAACTCGCGAGCGCGTCGAGTACCTCATCGTCGCCCGCGGGGCCGCCCACCAGCACCACCTCGCGCGGGCTCGAGCCGAGGCCCGCCAGCGCACGTCTCAGGTTGTCGCCGATCACCGCCGCCTTGAGTGCGAGGCGGATGCTCCGCCACTCCGCCGGAGCCAGGCTCGGCGAGAACGGCAGAGGTCCGCCCGGACCCTCGCACACGAGCCAGCCCACCGTTCCCGTCGCGGCTGGTCGATCGAGGAAGACACGAGTGCCGTCCTCGAGGAGAGCCGCGGAAGGACTATCGATACGCCGCGAGGGACCGCGCTTCACCCACTCCGCTGCCCCTCGCGAGATGCCGAGCGCGTCGGCGACCGCGAGGGTGAGCATGTCGCCGCTTCCCGCTGCGGTGATCCGCTCCGCGCTGTCGGAGACGTCGACAGTGCCGCCACCCAGGTCGATGACGAGCGCATCCGGCGATGCGGTCGGAGTCGACAGCGCCCCGAGGCGCCCGGCCTCGATCTCCGAAGACCGGACCTCGACCTCACCACCCCATCGCTCGCGGAAGCCCACGATG
>JBEGMG010000216.1:0-4378 GCA_041183165.1 Actinomycetota bacterium
GCAATGACCTTCACCGGCCTGCGCCCGGTGACCGCGGAGGAGGTCGCGGAGGCAGCGGTAAGGGTGCTGCGAAGGCCGCGGCGCGTGGTGAGCGTGCCTCATTGGCGCGGCGCCCAGGTCCGTCTCATCAGCGCGGTCCCCGATCTCGTGCTGCGGGCCGCGCCGCTCTTCACTCGGCTGGGTCGGGCTCAGCAGGATCGGCTGAGGCGAGCACTCGGATCTGCTCCACGCTGATATCGGAGTCGGCGTAGAGGAGAGCATGGTCGCGCGCCTCCTCGCGCGCAGCGGCTTCGGTGAGGCGTGCCGTGCCGATCCAGCCGCACGTGCACGTGGGCAGCAAGAAGCGAGCAGTGTGCGACAGGGAGACCTGGTGCGCGGGTGCCGGAGTGGGATCGAGCACGTCGCCACCGTAGGCGATCACGGTGACGTGGGCATGATGCGACGATGAATGCCGGATGAACGACCTCATCGTGTGGAGCGCCCGGACGTGCCCGTCGGCACCTCGAACTTCGGGCAGAAAGTGCCCTGTCACTGCCGAATCTGCCCGAAGTTCGCCGGTCGGTATGGCCGTGGGCATGCGGTCACCGCGGCAGGGGAATGCACGGTCACCCCGACCAGGGGTGCGTCGTGCTGGTGGCCGCTTCTGGCGTAGCGTGAAGGCCATGCCGCAGGTTGACGTCGTGGACACCGGATCCCCCTGGATCATCTCCCGATCCCTCGTGATCGACGCACCGGCGGACCGCATCTTCGACGTTCTCGCCGACCCGCGGCGGCACCCGGATTTCGATGGTTCCGGGTCCGTCCGTGGCGCCATCTCCGGCCCGCAGCGGCTCTCGCTCGGCGCGAAGTTCGGCATGGACATGCGCCTCGGGGTGCCGTACCGCGTGAGTAGCCGGGTCAAGGAGTTCGAAGAGGGGCGACGGATTGCCTGGGCCCACATGGGGGGCCACCGATGGCGCTACGAGCTCGAGCCGCTCGATGCGACGACGACGCGGGTAACGGAGACCTTCGACGCGACGACGGCGCGCTCGGCTCGGGCGCTCAAGCTCATGGACGCCTACAACCGCAATTCGCGCGCCATCGAGGAGACCCTGCCGAGGCTGGCGGCGCTGGTGGAGAGCGAGGGGCAGTGACAACCACGACCTATCGGGTGACCGGCATGACCTGCGATCACTGCGTCCGCGCGGTGACCACTGAGTTAGTGCTTCTCCCCGGGGTGCGCAGCGTCGACATCGACCTCGCCGAAGGCGCAGTGACCGTGACGAGTGATGGCCCCCTGGACCAAGAAGAAGTCCGGGAGGCCGTCGACGAAGCGGGCTACGCCCTGCAGGACTAGCGGATCAGCCGAAGCGACCGGAGATGTAATCCTCGGTGCGCGGGTCGTGCGGGGCGGTGAAGATCCGACGTGTCGGGCCGTACTCCACCAGGCGGCCGTGGCGAACACCGTTGGCGTCGACATCGGCCGTGAAGAACGCCGTGCGCTCCGAGACGCGTGCCGCCTGCTGCATGTTGTGCGTGACGATGACGATCGTGTAGTCCTTCGCCAGCTCCTTCATCAGATCCTCGATCTTCGCGGTGGCGATGGGATCGAGTGAGGCGCACGGCTCGTCCATGAGGATGACCTCGGGCTTGACCGCGATGCAGCGGGCGATGACCAGGCGCTGCTGCTGACCGCCGGAGAGAGCGTAGGCGCTCTTCTTGAGGTCGTCCTTGACCTCATCCCAGAGCGCGGCCTTGGTGAGGCACTCCTCTACGAGGTCATCCATGTTGACCTTCATGCCGTTGACCTTGGGACCGTAGGCGACGTTCTCGTAGATCGACTTGGGGAAGACGTTGGGCTTCTGGAAGACCATTCCGATGCGACGGCGCACCTCGATCGGATCCACCTCAGGCGCGTAGATATCGAACCCGTGGTAGGCGAGCAGGCCTTCGACTCGCGCGCCGGGGATGAGGTCGTTCATGCGGTTGAAGCTGCGCAGCAGGGTGGACTTGCCGCAGCCGGACGGACCGATGAAGGCGGTGATCTCATTGCGGCCGATCTGCATCGTGACGTCACGCACGGCCTGGAAGTCGCCGTAGTAGACCTGGACGTTGGCCAGGTCGAAGACGATGTTGGACACGGCCTCGGGGATATCGGCGCCCTCAAGCGCGGCGGAGACGTCCATGCGACCGGTGTTGGTCAGGTCGCTGGTGGACTGAGGGGCGGCAGGGTCGTGGATTTCGCTCATGGTCCTACTCATCATGTCACCAGCGCTTCTGGGTTCGGTTGCGGATCAGGATGGCGACGGCGTTCATCGCCAGGAGGATGACCAGGAGGAGCACGATCGTGGCCGATGCCAGGACCTGGAACTCCTCACGCGACTCCTTGGTCCAGTTGAAGATCTGGATGGGCAGCGTCGTGTAGGCCGAGAAGGGGCCGGTGGGGTTGAACGAGATGAAGGAGACGGCTCCCAGGAGCAGCAGGGGCGCTGCCTCGCCGATGGCCCTGGAGAGGGCGAGGATCGTGCCGGTCGCCATGCCCGGGACGGCCGCGGGCATCGTCTGACGCCATGTCGTCTGCCACAGGGTCGCGCCAAGGGCCAGCGATCCGTGGCGGATGTTCTGCGGCACTGCACGAAGGGCCTCGCGCGTCGAGACGATGATGACGGGCAGCACGAGCAGGGCGAGAGTGAGGCCGGCGGTGATGACGGACTGGCCCAGGGACAGGGCTCTCGCAAAGATCGCGAGGCCGAGGATGCCGTAGACGATGGAAGGCACGGCGGCGAGATTCTGGATGTTGATCTCGACGAAGCGAGTGAACCGACTCGTCGGATTCGCGTACTCCTCCATGTAGACCGCGCCGAGGAATCCGACGGGGAGCGCGAAGAGTGCGGTGAAGGCGATGACCCAGAGCGTGCCCGTGATCGCCGACTGCGCGCCCGCCTGCTCGGGGCGCCGGATGGACGGCATGTTCTCCCACAGCGTCGGGGTGAGGCGCGGCCAGCCCTTGATCGTCACGTAGGTGAGCAGAACGATGAGGAAGACGATGCCTACGGCGAGGCAGAGGAAGAGGATCCAGCGAAAGGTCTTATCGGCCAGTGGTTGGCCCTTGCCCTCGAGATCGATGGGGGCGGACGCGGCGGGGGAGGTGAGTGTCATCGTCACTGGTAGGCCTGCCGATACCTGCGGACCAGGCGGATGCTGATCATGTTCATGAAGAACGTGATGATGAAGAGAAGCATGCCGACTGCGAAGATCGACTTGTACTCGATGCTCCCGGTGGCCACGTCACCTGCGCCAGCAGCAGCGATGTACGACGTCATGGTTTGCATGCCCTCGAGAGGATTCAGGGTCATGTTGGGCTGGAGCCCCGCGGCGACCGTGACGATCATCGTCTCGCCGATGGCGCGCGAGATACCCAGCACGAAGGCCGCGACGATGCCCGACAGGGCTGCCGGCACGACGACGCGCAAGGCGGCCTGGCGCTTGGTGGCACCGAGAGCGTAGGCGCCGTCGCGCAACCCGCCAGGCACAGCCGCCATGGCGTCCTCGGAGAGCGAGGCGATGGTGGGGATGATCATGATGCCCATGACGATGCCTGCGGACAGTGCGTTGAAGACCTGGATACCAGGGAAGATCGGCTTCAGCACGAACTCGGTGATGAACTCCAGGGCGAAGAAGCCGAAGACCACCGTCGGGATGCCGGCGAGCACCTCGAGAGTGGGCTTGAGGATCTTGCGCGCCTTCGGCTTGGCGTACTCCGAGAGATAGATCGCGCTGCCGAGGCCCAGCGGGATCGCGATGGTCACCGCTATCGCCGTGATGACCAGCGTGCCCATGATGAGGGGCAGGACGCCGTACTGCGGATCCGCGAAGAGCGGAGTCCAGGTGGTGGTGAAGAGGAACTCCGCGATGGGGATCTCGGCGAAGAACTCAAGTGAAGGGATGAGAAGTGAGAGCACGATCCCGAAGGTGGTGAGGATCGAGACGGCGGCGGCGGCGAAGAGGATGCCGCGGATGAGCTTCTCTCCATAGCGCGGCTTCGTCTGCCGCAGGGGGTTGAGGCCCCCTGCGGCAGACGCCGCCCCTGCGGGGCTCCTGCGGTCAACCTCTCCGGGTGCGCTGGTCCCCTGATCAGGAGCCGGTCAGAGCCGCGTAGTCGGACTGGAGCTTGGCCTTCTGCTCCTCGTTGAGCGGGATGAAGAGTGCATCGGTCGCGATAGTGGCGTCGTTGGCGACGTAGTAGTCGAAGAACGCCTTGACCTCGGGCTTGGCGAGCGCCTGCTTGGACGGGTAGATGAAGAGCGGGCGCGAGAGCGGCGTGTACGAGCCGTCCTGGGCCGTCTCCACACTCGGCGCGACGCAGCCGGCGCCGCTGTCGATCTGCACGGCCGAGAGC
>JBEGMG010000217.1:0-2643 GCA_041183165.1 Actinomycetota bacterium
ATCTGCGTGAGGCGGCGAAGTGCAAGAGCAGCTCGGGGCGCTCGTGGGCGACGGTGAACGGCCCTGGCGACGTGCGCGTCGCCGGCTGGGCGCAGTGTTCGGGTGGCACCTGGTCGTTCGATGTCACGACGGGATCCGGCCACATTGGCGGCATGACGCTCGATCCCTCGGACTTCGCCGGCAGCATCAGCATTCCCCGTCAGGGATCGGCAACGAGCAATGTCCGGGTCAGGCTTCCCTGGGGCGCCAGCACGCTGCCTAAGGGCGACGCGGTCGCGTATGTCGCCCTCGCCCCTGCGGGTCGTGAGCTCGGCGGCACGGTCCAGGTCGTCGATGCCGCCAAGGCGGGTCGGATCACCATGTCCGGCAGCGTCCGCGGAGACGGCACCTTCATCCTCAAGGGCCGCGGAAGCGTCCTCTTCGCTGGTGACTCCGTCGCCATGTCGGGCGTGTACCGCAGTGGATCCAATGGCGTGCGTGGTCGCGGCACAGCCCCCACGTGGAATTTCGCCGGCCTGGGAGCCGACGTGAAGATCCCAGGAGCCACCTTCGATCGTCCCCGCCTCACGATCAGCCATTCGGAGGCCGGTATCCGCGGCACAGGCAGCGTGCGCATCGAGCAGTACGACGTCTCGTCTCCGGTGCGGATCGCGGTGCTCGATGGCACCTCATGGAATGCCACCCTGCTGGGCGCCAAGGGCGGTCCCGTCAAGGACCCGAGGCTCTCCGGCCTGGTGCTCCGGGCGGACGGTGCGACGGGCTCGATTTCCTCCATCCGCGGGCGTATTCAGTGGAACGTTCGCATGCCCATGACGCTCGTCGACAGAGCCATCACCATGCGCGGCAACGCCACGCTGATTGGACCGGACAAGATTCGCCTTTCCCCGAACTCGGGCGTAGGCGACATCTATGGCACGGGTAGAGCAACTCTCTTCACTAAGTCGGCGGGGTCTCTTGTCCTTCAGGGGCGCAGTTCGAGCGGCCGACTGGCGATGGGGTCGATCGGCGAGCAACTCGTCGACATGCCCTCGGGCTGGACGTCTATGAGCGTCCTAGAGCTCACACCTCGCTTCGGCGGGGGCAAGGCGGCGACGCTCGACCGAAGCCTCAAGTACGTCCTGTCGGACCGCACGTCGCTGGTGTCCCTCGCCGGCGACCTACCCGCGGCGGGGCCCTTCAACCTGCGTGCGAGTGGCTATCTGGGGATCGGGGCCACGAAGGTCCCGGTGCAGGGCAGGTACGTCGGTGCAGGCCCTCGCCGGTCCAGCACCCCGGGCAAGCTCCTCATTGCTGCCAACACCGATCGCACGCCGAAGCGCTACGCCGAGCTTGGCTCGGGGGCGCGTGCGGAGCGCACGACCTTCTTCATGACCACGGAGGGCGCCACGGCACCCGCGACCCGGTCCATGACACCGCGTGCTCTCACCCTGCCCACGGTCAAGATCACGTCCAAGTCCAATACATCCTCGACCGGAGGCACGATCACCCTCCAGGTCAACAACGTCAACACGTCAGGGTCGGACGACTCCATCACCCTGACCGGCACGTGGACCTACTCCAAGAACACCTACACGGTCACGGTCAAGGGCACCGGCACGGCGGACTGGGAGCCCTATCCCGGTCTTGAGATTCCGGTCGCCAGCATCTCCGGCACGATCACGGCCGACGATTCGACCCACATCACGTCGTGGTCGGTGACGGTCTCTCCAGCCGTGGAGTGGAGCATCGGCGACGGGATGACCCTGACGTCGACATTCAAGCTCTCCTCGTCCTGCACCTCCGACATGGCGAAGTCCTGCCCCAAGAAGGAGGACATCCCGGCCAACGCGTTCTTCGTCAGCGGTGACTCGGGGATCATGAATGTCCCGGTCATGGCGGGAGTCACCATCCCCGAGCTCTCGGCCGGTGGCGCCTTCATGTCGACCGGCACCTGGGCCCGATGGGATGCCACCGTCAAGGGTGGTGCGCCGATCAGCATCGAGGGGCCGGCTGACTCCACGCTGACCATGCAGAATGCCTCGGTCACCCTCTTCACGGGTGCGACCCGCGACGACACCAATCTGCCGCCGGACCTGGTCATGCCCGACCTCTCGGACCTGAGTGCGTCCAACATGAACCTCCAGGCCTGCGGCAGCTTCAAGGTCGTCATCCTCGACATCAACACGGGCAACTCCCAGGGCTGCGTGGGCATCACCAAGAAGGGCAAGGCGCTCGGCCAGTCCAAGACCGGCGGTGTCACGCCGACCGGCGATGACACGGGCGGCGTGGTCAGCCCGACCGACAGCCACGACCCGAACGGCGATGGCGGGGGTCTGACCCTCGACCCCTCGGATCCGCCGGAGGTCAACGGATTCGCGTACAGCGACATCGATCCCAAGTCGACTCCGCAGAAGAAGCCGGTCTACGTCAAGCTCTACAACCAGATCCTTCCGCTGCTGCCGAAGCAGAACAACGTGACCATCAAGATCCCGGTCCCCGGCTCCCTCATGGAGTCGTTCGGCACCGGCATCTCCACGACGACCGACCTCATTGGCACCGGCTGGTTCAAGCCCAAGACCGAGGAGTTCAACGTCAACCTCGACATCCCGGTCAACCTGAAGGCCGCGGGCGCGACCCTGGAGAACATCGACCTCAGTCTCACCC
>JBEGMG010000218.1:0-10854 GCA_041183165.1 Actinomycetota bacterium
CGCGCTGGTCGCTGGTGCCTCGGGCTTCAGCGCCTGGGACATGGAGGGGCACTTCGCGTTCCAGGCAAGGACAGCCTTGCCGGACACGGATGGCGCCGGGGCTGCGGTCGCCGTCGAACCGCCTGCCAGGAGCGCGGACGCTCCCATGATCGTGGCGACTGCCGCCGCTGCTGCCCTCTTGCCGATGCCCATGGGACCCGCCTTCGCTTGGCGCGACCTGGTGGTCGCGCGGTCCCCGATCGTGGCACAGCAGCAGCCGGGATTCCTGCCCGATCTCAAAAAAGAATCAGTCGGTGGGCGATACAGGATTTGAACCTGTGACCTCTTCCGTGTCAAGGAAGCGCGCTAGCCCCTGCGCCAATCGCCCGTACTGGTGGTGCTTGCGAGGTGGAGACGGGATTTGAACCCGTGTAGAGGGATTTGCAGTCCCTTGCCTCGCCTCTCGGCCACTCCACCGAAAGGTCTCGTGGACCCTTCGAGCGGACGACGGGACTCGAACCCGCGACCCTCACCTTGGCAAGGTGATGCGCTACCAACTGCGCTACGTCCGCGCGGACGGCGCCCGGAGGCTCCGCCAGGGGAACGACGATAGCCGACACGCCGAGTGAGCATCAACGCGCCCCCGACGCGCCAGGATGGGGCTGTGACGATCGCGGGCTTGGAGCCGGCCGCCTATCTCGGCGGCCAGGTCGCACGCGGCCTCGTCGAGGTGAGCGACGACCCGAGCGTCCTGGACCGCGGCGGTCGCTGGGCGGTCGCTGTGCCCTACGACGGCGCCCCCGTGTTCGCCCGCTTCCGTGACTGGGGCGCGGGGGTGCCCGATGACGTCGCTGGTGCGTGGTGTGGACCCGCCGCCTGGTCGACGTCCCTCGATCGTGACGGCTACGTCGCCGCGGTGGAGCGCATCCGTGAGCACATCGCGGCGGGCGAGGTCTACCAGGCGAACGTGTGCCGAGTGCTCACCGCCACCTTGCCCGACCCCGCAAGGTCAGACGTCGCGGGCCTGCACGCGCTACTGGTGAGGGGCAATCCGGCTCCGCACTCGGGGATGATCCGCATCCCCGGCGTGATCGAGGTGGCGAGTGCATCCCCCGAGCTCTTCCTCGCACGCGACCGCGACATCATCGAGACGGGTCCGATCAAGGGCACGGGTCGCACCGCACAGGATCTCCTGCCCAAGGATCGTGCCGAGAACGTCATGATCGTGGACCTCATGCGCAATGACCTGTCGCGCGTCTGTCGCACGGGAAGCGTGACGGTCCCCGAACTCCTTGCCGAGGAGGAGCATCCCGGCCTTGTGCACCTGGTGAGCAGGGTGCGCGGCGTCCTCACCCCCGATGCGACATGGAGCACCATCCTCGCGGCGACCTTCCCTCCGGGTTCGGTGACGGGTGCTCCCAAGCTCGCGGCCATGGAGTGCATCGAGGAAGTGGAGACGGCCTCCCGTGGGATCTACTGCGGGGCGGTGGGCTGGGTGGACGCCGACGCCGGCACGGCGAGCCTTGGTGTCGCGATCCGCACCTTCTGGGTAAGCGACGGCGAGGTCCGATTCGGGACGGGCGCGGGAATCACCTGGTCGTCGGATCCGCTCGGGGAGTGGCATGAGACTGAACTCAAGGCGGACCGGCTCGTCGCAATTGCTGGCGGCTCATGGCAGGGGAGGATGCCGTCATGAGGTTCTGGGTTTCCCACCAGGGTGGACTCGTCGATGCGGACGATGCCCGAGTGTCCGTGCTCGATCACGGCTTCACCGTCGCCGACGGAGTCTTCGAGACGCTCAAGGTGGCCGACGGTGCGGCGTTCGCACTCACTCGTCATGTCGACCGGCTCGAGCGCAGCGCAGCGGCTATGGGTCTGCCCGCTCCGGATCGCGCGCAGGTGTTCGCCGCAGTTCACGAGACCGTCGAGGCCAACGCCCCGGTGCTGGGTGCACTGGGTCGGCTCCGGATCACCTATACCGCCGGCGATGCCCCGCTGGGCAGCGACCGCGGGGAGACTGGACCCACCCTCGTGGTGGCTGTCTCCGCCATGAAGCCGTGGCCGGAGTCCGCCACCGTGATCACCGTGCCGTGGCCGCGCAATGAGCGCAGCCCTCTCGCTGGCGTGAAGTCGACGTCCTACGCCGAGAACGTCCTGGCGCTGGCGCGGGCGCATGAGCACGGTGCTGGCGAGGCACTCATGCCGGACACCCAGGGCCGCCTGTGCGAGGGCACGGGGAGCAATGTCTTCCTCGTGCTCGATGGGCGCCTGATCACGCCGAGCCTGGCGACCGGTTGCCTCGCGGGGGTCACCCGCGACCTCGTCCTGGAGTGGTCCGGGGCCATCGAGCGCGACGTGCCCATGTCCGCCCTCGAAGAGGCCGAGGAGGTCTTCATCACCTCATCGACACGCGACGTACAGCCCGTGCATCGCGTGGACTCCCGCAGTCTGCCGGCGCCGGGGCCCGTCACGACGGCGGTCCGCGAGGACTTCCTGCGCCGTGCTGGCGCTGACGTCGACCCCTGATCGCCGTTAACGTGGTGGGGTGAGCTCGACGCCACCCGAGGGTGCACGTGACCCCGATGACCGTGCTGCCGAGGAGTCGCGCCTCGAGCGCATCGAAGAGTCGCTCGAGGAGGCTGCCGAAGAGTTCGTCGAGGGCTTCGCGGAGACGGTCGACCGGGTCCTTCCCCCGCATCTGCGGGCAAGGGCCTGGGCCCGGCGGCGCAGGTCCACCCATGTGCTCTGGCAGGCGGGGGTGCTCCTCGTGGGCATGGGCCTGGTCATCGCCGGCATCGCCATGCTCGTGCTACCGGGGCCCGGCTGGGCGGCGATCATCCTCGGGCTCATCGTGCTGGCGTCGGAATACGCCTGGGCCCGCAGGCTCCTCGACCCTGTCCGTCGCTGGGCGAAGAAGGCAGCCGATGCGGCGTTGGACCCCCGCGTCCGCAGGCGCAACCTGATCCTTGTCGGCGCCGTCGTCGTGGTGGTGGCCGGTCTGGTCGCGTGGTATGTCGCTGCCTACGGCCTGACGCTCCAGCCCATCACGGGCCTGGTCTTCCGCTAGAGGAGGTGCGGTAGTCTCACCGCCGCAGCACATCGGGCGATTAGCTCAGTGGTAGAGCACTCGCTTCACACGCGAGGGGTCACTGGTTCGAACCCAGTATCGCCCACCCTCAGGGAGTTTCGGCGCTGGCGGAAGCCTGCCCGCCCGGGTTCTTGATCAGCAGGAAGATGCTGATCGTCGCCACCCATACGGGGAAGAGGAACTCGACGAGGGGAACGCCGAAGGGCACCAGCAGCAGGAAGAGCCCGGTGGCCGTCCCGAAGAGGTAGAGCCACGGGGGCAGCGCCTTGCGAAGCCGCCCCATCGTCGACAGCGACAAGCAGAAGACCGCGGACATGCGCGCGCTGTAGCCGACGAGGAGTTCGTTGACGGCAACAGCGGGGATGATGCGGTTGCCGTCGGTGAGGTCGATTCCCCGATCCAGGGCGGTGAGCTCGGCGCTGGCGAAGGCGGCCGCGACGAATACGACCGCGACGAAGAGCAATCCCGAACCGATGAAGACGGTGGTGAAGAGCCGCTGGTCGGTGCTGCCCAGGTTGTAGTGCAGCGCCGCTGTGAACCAGATGAAGGCGATTCCGGCGTACGGGACGAGGAAGAGTGCCGTGCGCGCCTGCGAGAGCGCCTCGGGCGTGGGTATCGCCTTCGTGTCGAGGTACTGGTCGACGGGAAATGCCGCGCGGAAGAGGAACAGCACGACGGCCATGAGGGCCGCGAACACCAGGCCACCAATGGCCGCCGCCCGGGCGGTGCGCATTGCCTTCATGAAGGCCTTCACGCGGGCATCGTCGGCGCTCCCTGTCATGGGCGGTCACGATACTGTGCACCCACCGCGCCGAATTCGATTCGGCGTGGCTTCGCGAAAGGAGCGTGGCTGCGGTGGCAGACCTGGCGATCGCGGTCGTCACGGCCGAAGGCGAGGAGTCGCGCTCGGTGCCCGAGCGTGCTTCAGCGGCAGATGTGGTCGGCGATGGCCGCCGCGTGGTCGTCGCGCGCATCAACGGCGAGCTGCGAGACCTGGCCACGATCCTGCAGGACGGTGACGTGGTCGAGGCCGTGGGCGTCGACACCCCAGAGGGTCTTGCCGTGCTTCGGCACTCGACCGCACACGTGCTCGCGCAGGCGGTGCAGGACACCTTCCCCGAGGCCAAGCTGGGCATCGGTCCGCCGGTGAAGGATGGCTTCTACTACGACTTCTCCGTGGAGACGCCCTTCACGCCCGAAGACCTCAAGGTCCTCGAGAAGCGCATGCAGGAGATCGTCAAGTCGGGACAGCGCTTCTCGCGGCGCGTGGTCACCGACACCGAGGCCAAGCACGAGCTCGCGGGGGAGCCCTTCAAGCTGCGTCTCATCGGCAGCGAGGGTGGCGCCGATGTCATGGAAGTGGGTGGCGCTGAGCTCACCATCTACGACAACGTCGAGGCCAAGTCAGGCGCGATCTGCTGGGGCGACCTGTGCCGCGGCCCACACGTGCCCGACACGCGCTTCATCCCGCCCAATGCGTTCAAGCTCATGCGCACCGCCGCCGCCTACTGGCTCGGCGACCAGGCCAATGAGCAGCTCCAGCGTGTCTACGGGACCGCCTGGCCCTCGAAGGAGGAGCTGCAGGCCTACCTCACCTTCCTCGAGGAGGCCGAGAAGCGCGACCACCGCAAGCTCGGCGCAGAGCTCGACCTCTTCAGCTTCCCCGAGGAGATCGGCTCGGGTCTCGCTGTCTTCCATCCCAAGGGTGGCGTGGTTCGACGCGTGATGGAGGACTACTCGCGCAAGCGCCACGAGGAAGCCGGCTACGAGTTCGTCAATACCCCGCATGTCACCAAGGCCGCGCTCTTCGAGAAGTCGGGACACCTCGACTGGTACGCCGAGGGGATGTACCCGCCCATGCATCTCGATGCCGAAGTGGATGCGGATGGCACGGTGCGCAAGCAGGGTGTCGACTACTACATGAAGCCGATGAACTGCCCCATGCACAACCTGATCTTCGATGCGCGCGGCCGCTCCTACCGGGAGCTGCCTCTTCGCCTCTTCGAGTTCGGCACGGTCTACCGCTACGAGAAGTCCGGAGTCGTCCAGGGCATGACGCGCGCGCGCGGCTTCACCCAGGACGATGCGCACATCTACTGCACGCGCGAGCAGATGGCCGATGAGCTCGACAAGCTCCTCACCTTCGTCCTCGATCTGCTGCGCGATTACGGCCTGGAGGACTTCTACCTCGAACTCTCGACGCGCGACCCCCACAAGTCCGTGGGATCCGACGAGGTGTGGGCCGAGGCGACCGAGGTGCTGCGCCAGGCAGCGGAGAAGCAGGGCCTCGAGCTCGTGCTCGATGAGGGCGGTGCGGCGTTCTACGGCCCCAAGATCTCCGTCCAGGCGAAGGACGCCATCGGACGCACGTGGCAGATGTCGACGATCCAGCTGGACTTCAACCTGCCGGAGAGATTCGACCTCGAGTACGCCGCACCGGACGGCACGCGCCAGCGACCCGTCATGATCCACCGAGCGCTCTTCGGCTCCATCGAACGCTTCTTCGCCGTACTGCTCGAGCACTATGCCGGTGCGTTCCCGCCCTGGCTCGCTCCCGTGCAGGTCGTCGCCATCCCCGTGTCGGATGCCCACGTGGACTACCTCTACGAGGTCGCGTCGCGCCTGCGTGAGCACGGGATCCGCGTCGAGGTCGACGATGCTGACGACCGCATGCAGAAGAAGATCCGCACGGCGCAGAAGTCGAAGGTGCCCTACATGCTCATCGCCGGTGACGACGACATGGCCGCAGGTGCCGTGTCCTTCCGCTACCGCGATGGCAGCCAGCGCAATGGCGTGCCCGTCGATGAGGCCGTCGCCGAGATCCTCGCCGCGGTGAGCGAGCGACGCCAGGTGGAGAGCGCCCCCGCATGAGCGAGAGCGGGCTCCCCCTCGACCACGGCGGGATGATCGACCGCTGGCAGCGCATCTGGGCGCCCCATCGCGAGGCATATCTGCGCGGCGAAGGTCGGCCCGCTCACGATGGGCCGGGGGAGGAATGCCCCTTCTGCCGGGCACCGGGCATGGCCGAGGACGAGGGCCTCGTCGTGGCGCGTGGGAAGACGGCGTACGTCGTGATGAACCTCTACCCCTATAACTCCGGGCATCTGCTCGTCTGCCCCTATCGCCACGTCGCCGACTACACCGAGGTCGACGCCGAGGAGGCCGCGGAGATCGCGAGCCTCACGCAGCGCGCGATGACGGTGCTGCGCTCCGTATCTCGAGCGCAAGGCTTCAACATCGGCATGAACCAGGGCAAGGTCGGCGGCGCCGGCATCGCCGGCCATCTCCACCAGCACGTCGTACCGCGCTGGGGAGGCGACACCAACTTCATGCCCGTGATCGGTCACACCAAGCCCATGCCCCAGTTGCTCGAGGAGACGCGGCGTCTGCTGGCAGAGGCATGGGATGCCGCGGACTCGGACTAGGCGCGCGGAGTGGAGGGACGGTCATGGCGATGATCAGCGGGCCCGAGGGCATCGACGTGGAGGCGCAGCTCGCGCTGGTCGGCGTGCGCTTCATCCATGCGCCCGGGGACGACGCGCCAGAGGCGGTCATCACCGAGGTACTCAGCCCGGATGAGCGCCAGATCCGGGCCGTGGTGGTGGCTGAGCCGCCGCTCGCGGGGAAGGAGCACGCGGGCATGGGCGCCTGGCACATCAACGCCGTCACCGAGGTGCATTTCGTGCGCAGTGGGCGAGGCATGCTCCAGTTCGCGCTGCCCCAGGGCGCATGCACCGTCGAGATCTCCGCGGGTGACGTGATGATCGTGAGCGGAGCGGAGCATCGCTACCGCCCTCTTGAGCCCCAGGAGTGGGTCATCCGACACTCAGGACCGGCGGAAGCGGACCTCGGCGCGCGCGAGACCGGCCGTGACCCTGCCCCCTGGCCGTCGAGCGCCTAGCGCGCGTCGGACGGGCATCCCTGGCCAGCCCGTCAGGGGCGGCTCAGCTGTCCCGCTGGGCCCGTACGATGGTGGAGCCGGATTCACCGGCCGCCGCCGACCCGGCGACGAGTGCGCTGTGGTTCCTCACAGCCGAGGAGAGTCCGTGCTCAACAACCCGGCGGCGCGCAAGGTTTCGACAGCTGTCCTCGAGCCCATCGCACGGCTGCTCCTGAAGCTCCACGTCTCTCCCGATGCCGTGACGGTCGTCGGGACCCTCATCACCTGCACGGCAGCTCTCGTCTTCTTCCCGCGAGGCGACTTCGTCCCGGGCGTCCTCATCATCGGTGCCTCTGTGATCGCCGACCTCCTCGACGGCACCATGGCCCGACTCTCCGGCCGCGCAGGACCCTGGGGCAACTTCCTCGACGCAACCTTGGACCGCGTCGCGGATGGCTGCGTCTTCGGCGCACTCGTCCTCTGGGCTGCGGCGACAGGCAACCCCTGGACCACCGCGGCTGCACTCACCTGTCTCGTCGGAGGCCAGGTCATCTCCTATGCCAAGGCCCGTGCGGAGGCCGTCGGTGCGACTGCCAACGTCGGCATCGCCGAGCGTGCGGAGCGTCTCATCGTCGTTCTGCTCGCGGCCCTGCTCGCGGGCCTCGGCGTGCCCTATGTGCTCCCGATCGCACTGGGCATCCTTGCCGTCCTCAGCGTGGTCACGGTCGTGCAGCGCATCATCGTCGTCCGTCGTCAGTTGAAGGCGCCACGCGAGGTCGCCGAGTGAGCCTGTCCGACACCGTCTCGGACGTGGGATTCGGGGTGGGCTGGGCCGCCATCAGACGCCTGCCCGAGCCCGTGGTCGACCGTGCCTTCCAGGCCATCGCCGATCGGACCTACCGCAAGGACGGGGTCGGCGTACGTCAACTGCGCGCCAACCTGGCGCGCGTGATCCCGGATGCGCGGTCGTCCACCCTCGAGGCGACGACCCATGAGGGCGTACGCCGCTACATGCGCTATTGGAGTGAGGCCTTCCGCCTGCCCGCGTGGAGCCCCGAGCACCTGCGGGCATCGTTCGACCTGATCGAGGGGCTAGAGGATCTCGATGCAGCAGTCGCCGCGGGCAAGGGCGCGATCATGGTGAGCAGCCACAGCGGCAACTGGGACCTCGCGGGTGCCTGGGCGTGTGATCGCTACGGCGGCATCGTCACCGTGGCGGAGCGGCTGAAGCCGGCGGGCCTCTACGACAAGTTCGTCGCCTACCGAGAGTCGCTTGGCATGGAGGTGCTGCCGCACGGTGAAGATGCCACCTTCCGCCAACTCCTTCGTCGCTTGAAGGAAGGCAAGCTCGTGTGCCTGGTGGCTGATCGCGATCTGTCGGGAAGCGGCGTACCCGTGGACTTCTTCGGCGAGACCGCATCCATGCCGGCGGGCCCCGCCATGCTGTCGTTGATGACGGGCGCGCCGATCATGCCCGTCGAGCTATGGCATGTGAAGGGCAGGTTGAGGGCGCGTGTGCACGCTGCCCTGCCCGTGCCCGAGGGTGTGGAGCGCAAGGCGCAGGTAGCCGCGCTCACGCAGTCGATGGCTGACTCGTTCGCCGAATCAATCCGCGCGCATCCGGCCGATTGGCACATGATGCAGCGCCTCTGGCTCAGCGATCTTCCCCAGCGGGCCGCAGCGTGAAGATCGGGATCGTCTGCCCCTACGCCTGGGATGTGCCCGGCGGCGTTTCGGCGCACATCCGCGATCAGGCTGAGACGCTCATCGAGATGGGGCATGACGTGAGCGTCATCACGCCCGTCGAGAATCCCGATTCCCTCCCTCCCTACGCGGTCGACGGGGGGCGGCCGCGCTCGGTTCCCTACAACGGATCCGTCGCGCGGCTCACCTTCGGGGTGAAGGCCACTGCACGCGTACGTCGGTGGATCCGCGAGGGCGAGTTCGATGTCCTTCATGTCCACGAGCCCCTCGCACCTTCACTCGGCGTACTCGCCTGCTGGTCGGCACGCGGCCCGATGGTGGCCACCGTGCACTCGTCGATCGAGCGCTCACGCGTCCTGGTGACGGGCTATTACCTCGCACAGACCGCGCTGGAGAAGATCTCGGCGCTGGTGGCCGTGAGCGAGCACGCACGACGCACCATCGTCGATCACCTGGGGGGTGATGCTGTCCTCATCCCCAATGGCGTCCGTGTCGACCACTATCAGGACGCGCCGCCCCTACGTGAGTGGCCGGGTCCCGCGATTGGATTCCTGGGCCGGATGGACGAGCCGCGCAAGGGCCTGCCCATCCTGCTGGAGGCGTTCGCCGGCATCCGGGCGCGTGTTCCCGATGCGGTCCTCGTCCTCATCGGGCCGGGTGATCCGGATGAGGTGCTCGCCGAGGTGCCCGCAGCCCTCCGCTCCGGGATCGTCGTCCTGGGCCGTCTCGATGAAGCGGACAAGGCGCGCGCCCTGGCGTCGCTGAGCGTCTACGTCGCCCCCAACACGGGCGGGGGAGTCCTTTGGCATCGTGCTGCTCGAAGCCATGGCCGCGGGGGCTCCCGTCGTCGCCAGTGATCTGGACGCCTTCGCGCGCGTGCTGGATGAGGGCAGGTGCGGCGCACTCTTCCCCGTGGGTGACTCCGCTGCGCTCGAGGCCACGGTGGTCGAACTCCTCGGGAATGACGAGGAGCGGAGCAGGCTCGTGGCCGCCGGTGCGCGTCGCGTAGCGGCGTACGACTGGCGCACGGTCGCCGGTGACCTCATCGACGTCTACGCGAGCGTCACAGCCGGCCAGAGTCGCGTACGCGAAGACCTGCGCGGGCAGATCGTCGGTCGACTCGCACGCCGCCGTACCGCGGATGGAGGTGCCCAGTGATGGGCGCCTGGTGGTGGGGCGTTGGTGCGCTCGTGGTGCTGGTTGCCGTGGGGCTCTATCTCAGCATGACGGCGGGTCGGCTGGATCGCCTGCATCGGCGCATCGACACATCGCTCCATGCCCTCGACACCCAGCTCCTGCGCCGATCCGCGCTCGCTCTTGACATGGCGGCATCCGGAGTCTTCGATCCCGCTACCGCCGTGGTGCTTGCGGACTCAGCTCATGGAGCCCGAGCTGCTTCCGACGACGATGTGGTGTCGCGTGGGCTGGCCGAAAGCGACCTCACGCGTGTCCTACTCGAGGCGATTCCCGACGTGCAGGAGGCAGACGAACTCCGCGAGGCAGCGCCTGATCCGACCATGCTCGATGACCTACGCGGGACGTGCGTGCGCGTGCAGCTCTCGCGACGTTTCCACAACGACGCCGTTCGGGCGTGTCGTCAGGTGCGAAAGCAACGTCTCGTGAGGTGGTTCCGCCTTGCTGGACACACTCCCTGGCCCGATACCGTCGAGATGGACGACACGCCGCCTCCGGGCCTTACCGCGCGATGATCGGGTGACCCGACGTACCTTGGATCAATGCGCCTCACCGCGACACTCGCCATCGGTGCCCTGCTCCTCGTCGGCTGCAGCGGCGGAGAGGCAGCTCCGGTCGCGTCGAGCCCGAGCCCAAGCCCGAGCACCTCGAGCGCGTCCCCGTCGCCGAGTCCCTCGGCCCTGCCCACACCCTCGTCCTCGGCCGGCATCCCACCGGGTGCCTCGCCCTTCTCCGGTCTGCCCGGAGGCGAGGGCAAGCCCGTGTTGGCGATCAAGATCGACAACACCCGCGCTGCCCAGCCTCACGCCGGCCTCCAGGCCGCGGACCTGGTCTACGTCGAGGAGGTCGAGTGGGACCTCACCCGCCTGCTCGCGATCTACAACTCCCAGTTGCCCGACGTCATCGGCCCGGTGCGCTCAGCGCGCATCAGCGACATGGACATCCTCGCGCCCTTCGGCAAGGTCGCCTTCTCCAATTCCGGTGCGCAGAGCAAGCTGCTCCCGGTGAT
>JBEGMG010000219.1:0-4063 GCA_041183165.1 Actinomycetota bacterium
GTGTAGACCTGTTGCCCGAGCAGGATGTCGTGCCCGACGGTCCGGTCCTCGGCCGCATGTCCGGCAATCGAGCATCGAATGTGGAATTCGGCATGGAGGCCAATCCTGCGCCGTCTATCGACTACGCAATTCAGCCCGGCTGGGCTCCTCGGGCGAGTCGTGGATCTGACGCCCGTCAATCACTCACCGGATGGGTCGACTGGCTTGAGGGTCCGACGGATGACTTGTCGGCGGCGCTTGGCCTGGTTCGCAACTCGTCCAAGCCGCGGAGTGTCCGCCCGTCGACGATTGTGAGTGGGGCGAGTGAAGTCGACCCAGCCTTCACAAACTGGATGAGCTTCATGGCCCAGCGTGGGAACTAGCCCCTGAGGGGGTTCGCCCTCAGCGGAATCCTGATGGCGGCCTCAGGCCTGGCTATGCCTCGGGAACACGAGCGTCCCCCCGGGCGTTCAGTCACTCGAGGGGTCTTTGGGCCCCTGGCAGCTCGTCCCGGGCGCGAACGGGTGACCTTGGCTGGGCGGCGCTAGCATCGAACCAGCCGGGCGGCCTCCGCGTCGTACCCGGACAGGCCTGGACCATAGAGAAATCTGGGCCGCAGAAGAGAGGTGGGAGAGCATGTTCGAGAGGTTTACCGACCGGGCTCGCCGGGTCGTCGTCCTGGCGCAGGAAGAAGCCCGGATGCTCAACCACAACTACATCGGCACCGAGCACATCCTCCTCGGCCTCATCCACGAGGGCGAGGGTGTCGCCGCCAAGGCACTCGAGAGCCTGGGCATCTCGCTCGAGGCCGTGCGCTCCCAGGTCGAGGAGATCATCGGCCAGGGCCAGCAGGCGCCGAGCGGTCACATCCCCTTCACCCCGCGCGCCAAGAAGGTCCTCGAGCTCTCGCTGCGCGAGGCACTGCAGCTCGGCCACAACTACATCGGTACCGAGCACATCCTCCTCGGTCTCATCCGCGAAGGCGAGGGTGTCGCTGCGCAGGTGCTCGTCAAGCTCGGCGCCGACCTCAACCGCGTCCGCCAGCAGGTCATCCAGTTGCTCTCCGGCTACCAGGGCAAGGAGCCCGCTACTGCCGGCGGCCCCGCTGAGGGCACGCCGTCCACCTCTCTCGTCCTCGACCAGTTCGGCCGCAACCTCACCCAGGCTGCGCGCGAGTCCAAGCTCGACCCGGTCATCGGGCGCGAGAAGGAGATCGAGCGCGTGATGCAGGTGCTGTCGCGCCGCACCAAGAACAACCCCGTCCTCATCGGCGAGCCCGGCGTCGGCAAGACCGCCATCGTCGAGGGCCTGGCCCAGAACATCATCCGCGGCGAGGTCCCCGAGACCCTCAAGGACAAGCAGCTCTACACCCTCGACCTCGGCGCGCTCGTCGCCGGCAGCCGCTACCGCGGCGACTTCGAGGAGCGCCTGAAGAAGGTCCTCAAGGAGATCCGCACCCGCGGCGACATCATCCTCTTCATCGACGAGATGCACACCCTCGTCGGCGCAGGTGCGGCCGAGGGTGCCATCGACGCAGCGAGCATCCTCAAGCCGATGCTTGCCCGCGGCGAGCTGCAGACGATCGGTGCGACCACGCTCGACGAGTACCGCAAGTACGTCGAGAAGGACGCCGCGCTCGAGCGCCGCTTCGCACCCGTCCAGGTCAATGCTCCCGACGTGAGCGACACGGTCGAGATCCTCAAGGGCCTGCGCGATCGCTACGAGTCTCACCACCGCGTCTCGATCACCGACAGCGCGCTCGCCGCGGCCGCGCGCCTCTCGGATCGCTACATCTCCGATCGCCAGCTCCCCGACAAGGCCATCGATCTCATCGACGAGGCGGGCTCCCGCCTGCGCATTCGTCGTATGACGGCTCCGCCGGACCTGCGCGAGTTCGACGAGCGCATTGCCAATGTGCGCCGCGAGAAGGAGTCGGCGATCGACGCCCAGGACTTCGAGCTCGCGGCCCGCCTGCGTGACGACGAGAAGAACCTCCTCGCCGAGAAGGCCCAGCGCGAGCGCGAGTGGAAGGCCGGCGACATGGATGTCGTCGCCGAGGTCGACGAGCGCCTCATCGCTGAGGTCCTCGCCCTCATGACGGGCATCCCGGTCACGGACCTGTCCGAGGACGACGCCCAGCGCCTCATCCGCATGGAGGAGGAGCTCCACCGCCGCGTGATCGGCCAGGAGCAGGCCATCAAGGCCCTGTCCAAGTCGATCCGGCGTACACGCGCTGGCTTGAAGGATCCCAAGCGGCCGTCGGGCTCGTTCATCTTCGCCGGGCCCTCGGGCGTCGGCAAGACCGAGCTCTCCAAGACGCTCGCGGAGTTCCTCTTCGGCGACGAGGACGCTCTCATCTCACTCGACATGAGCGAGTACTCCGAGAAGCACACCGCGTCGCGCCTCTTCGGTTCGCCTCCCGGTTACGTCGGCTACGAAGAGGGTGGCCAGCTCACCGAGAAGGTGCGCCGCAAGCCCTTCTCCGTGGTGCTCTTCGACGAGGTCGAGAAGGCCCACCCCGACATCTTCAACTCACTCCTCCAGGTGCTCGAAGAGGGTCGTCTCACCGACGCCCAGGGTCGGGTCGTGGACTTCAAGAACACCGTCATCATCATGACGACCAACCTCGGCAGCCGCGATGTCTCCAAGGGCGTCATGCTCGGCTTCGCGCCGGAGAACGACGACCTCTCGGCCTACGAGCGGATGAAGACCAAGGTGCAGCAGGAACTCAAGCAGCACTTCCGGCCCGAGTTCCTCAACCGCATCGACGACACGATCGTCTTCCATCAGCTGAGCAAGGCCGAGATCGTCCAGATCGTGGATCTGATGATCAACCTCCTCGACGAGCGCCTCAAGGATCGTGACATCTCCCTCGACCTCACGCAGTCCGCGCGCGAGCTGCTCGCCGAGCGCGGCTACGACTCGTCGATGGGTGCGCGGCCGCTGCGTCGCACCATCCAGCGCGAGATCGAGGACCCGCTGAGCGAGAAGATGCTCTTCGGCGAGATCACGCCCGGATCCATCGTGCTCGTGGATGCGGTCGATGGTGAGGACGGCAAGGACTTCACCTTCACCTCCACGCCCAAGGCGGATGTCCCTGACACCCCGCCGGTCGAGACTGCTGGCACGGACTGATGCACAGGGAGGGATGAGTCGTGGCACGTGGCCCGCTCATCCCCGGCCTGCGCGAGTACGACGCCCCGCGGCGTCGCCGATCCCCCGTCTTCTGGATGTGGACGATCGGTGCCGTCGTGGCGGTCGTCGCACTTGTCGTCCTGGGCGGCCTGGTCGCGGGTATCGGCCCGCTGCGCGCCCTCGGCACGGACGAGACTCCGCTCGACCCTGTCTCGTGGCGGCCGACCGCTGATGCGCAGGTCATCCAGGTCGCCGTAGCCCTGCCCGAGTCTGGCCTGTGCACCGGTGATGAGGTCGTGGTGCGGGCCATCGAGAGGCCGACGCTCATCGAGGTGTCCGCTGTGCGCGCCACCCCCCGCGGGTCCGGCGCCTGCGCGGGGATCGGCATCGCCGGTGACCGCACCTGGGTCGACCTCGCCCTCGACCTGCCCATGGGCACCCGTATGGCGGTGCGCCAAGAGGACCGCGTGCCGCTCGAGGCGGAGCCACCCGCTCCCTAGCCCGGGAGGGCCCACCGCATCCGCGCGGCGGGGACGACGAGACCATCGGCGACGAGTCCATCCAGCGCTCGGGAGCGCTGGGCGGCGTCAGACCAGGCGGCGTCCAAGTCCTCCTGGCGCACCGGTCCCCCCGCCTCCCGGAGTACGGCGAGGAGCGCCCCGCGCGCCTGGCGGTCGGATCCGGCGTACCTCGGCTGCCGGCGAGGCGGTGGCCCTTCGGGTCGCCCCAGGGCCAGCCACCGGCAACTGCTCGCGACGGGGCAGCGCTCGCATGCCGGCTGGCGGGCCGTGCAGATGAGCGCGCCGAGCTCCATCACCGCTGCCATCCACGCCGCACCGGTCCGCCGGGGCTGGATGCTGTCGGCGTACGCCGCCTCGGCTCTTGTGACTGCTCACTCGGGTAATGCGCGTCCGTGGTCATTGCGGGCGATGACGCGCCGGACATTGGT
>JBEGMG010000220.1:0-9613 GCA_041183165.1 Actinomycetota bacterium
GTGTACGGCGGCTGACCGACCTTCGCCAACGCGCCCGGTGTACCTTCGAGGGATCGGGCGGGAATGCCCTCGTGCCGGGGCGTGTTGCCGCTTCATCGACGATCAGGGGAAGCCGACCAGATGAACGCCAAGCGATTCCTCCGCGGGCCGCTCTTCTGGATCCTGCTTGCCGTCATGCTGGTCCTCGTCGGATCCACTCTCGTGAGCGGCATCGGCGGACCCGAGCGCATCGACACGAGCCAGGCGGTGGCCGACATCCAGGCCGACCGCGTGGAGTCAGCCGTGATCACCGACGGCGACCAGGTGCTCGAATTGACCCTCAAGGACGGCACTGTCGTCACGAGCCAGTACGTCACCGGCCAGGGCGTGGAGCTCCAGCGTCTGCTGCAGGAGAAGGCCGCAGCCGGCCAGCTCACGGGCGGCTACAACGTCATCGTCCCCCAGGACAACATCTTCCTCAGCCTGCTCTTCACGCTTCTGCCCTTCGCGCTGCTCATCCTGTTGCTCTTCTTCTTCATGAGCCAGATGCAAGGCGGCGGGCGCATCATGAACTTCGGCAAGTCCAAGGCCAAGGCTGTCTCCAAGGACATGCCCAAGACGACCTTCGCTGATGTAGCGGGGGCAGATGAAGCCGTCGAGGAGCTGCAGGAGATCAAGGAATTCCTCTCCGAACCCGCCAAGTTCCAGGCCGTGGGCGCCAAGATCCCCAAGGGCGTGCTCCTCTACGGACCTCCAGGCACGGGCAAGACACTGCTCGCGCGAGCAGTGGCAGGCGAAGCGGGCGTGCCCTTCTTTTCCATCTCCGGATCCGACTTCGTGGAGATGTTCGTCGGTGTCGGCGCGAGCCGCGTGCGCGACCTCTTCGAGCAGGCCAAGGCCAATGCCCCGGCCATCATCTTCGTCGACGAAATCGATGCCGTCGGTCGTCATCGTGGCGCCGGTCTCGGCGGCGGTCATGATGAGCGCGAGCAGACGCTCAACCAGATGCTGGTCGAGATGGACGGCTTCGACGTCTCCTCGGGCGTCATCCTCATCGCCGCGACCAACCGCCCGGACATCCTCGACCCCGCGCTCCTGCGTCCCGGTCGCTTCGATCGCCAGATCGCGGTCGATCGCCCCGATCTCGAGGGTCGCTACGCCATCCTCCAGGTGCATGCGCGAGGCAAACCGATTGCCGAAGGCGTCGATCTGCGCGCGGTCGCGCGGCGCACTCCCGGATTCACCGGGGCTGACCTCGCCAACGTCCTCAACGAGGCAGCTCTGCTCACCGCGCGCATGGGTGGGCAACTCATCGATGACGATGCGCTCGACGAGGCCATCGATCGTGTGATCGCCGGCCCGCAGAAGCGCACGCGCGTCATGGACGAGCAGGAGAAGATGATTACGGCGTACCACGAGGGCGGCCATGCACTCGTCGCCGCCGCGCTTCCCGGCAACGACCCGGTGCACAAGATCACGATCATGCCGCGCGGACGTGCACTGGGCTACACGATGGTTCTTCCGGATCAGGAGAAGTACTCCACGACCCGCAGCCAGATGCTCAATCAGCTTGCTTACATGCTGGGGGGCCGTGCAGCTGAGGAACTCATCTTCCACGATCCGACGACCGGTGCGTCCAATGACATCGAGAAGGCAACCGGTCTTGCGCGTGCCATGGTGACCCAGTTCGGTATGACGGAGCGCCTCGGTGCCATCAAGTACGGCCAGGAGCAGGGCGAGGTGTTCCTCGGTCGCGACATGGGGCATGCGCGCGACTACTCCGAGGAAGTGGCCGCGGCCATCGATGAGGAGGTGCGCTCCCTCATCGAGACGGCGCACCAGGAGGCCTACGAGATCCTCGTCAACAACCGCGACATCCTCGACCGCCTCGTGCTCGAGCTCCTCGAGAAGGAGACGCTCGACAAGGCCGAGGTCGAGGCTGTCTTCGCCGACCTCCGCCTGCGCTCGCCACGACCCGCCTGGACGGGCTCGACCCTGCGTCAGCCGGATGTGCGCGGTCCCGTGGTCGCGCCCGCCAATGGCGCGTCGAATGGCAGCGCCCACGGTCATGCCAACGGTCACGCTCCCGCACCGTCACCGGCAGAAGGTGTCGTCCAGCGATCCGAGGAGCAGCCGTGAGCCCAGAGATCACCCGGGTATCACTCGATCGCGAGCCACCTGCGCTAGGACCCTTCGATCGGGAGCGCGCCGAACGAGCGGTGCGCGAGTTGCTCATCGCCGTGGGTGAGGATCCTGATCGCGAGGGCCTGCTCGACACCCCGGCCCGAGTAGCGCGGGCGTATGAGGAGATCTTCGGCGGCATGCGCGTCACCGCGGAGGAAGTCCTGACGACGACCTTCGACCTCGGTCACGATGAACTCATCATCGTGAGGGATATCGAGGTGTACAGCACCTGCGAGCATCACCTCGTGCCCTTCCACGGTGTGGCCCATGTCGGCTACATCCCCGGCAAGGAAGGACGCATCACGGGGCTGTCGAAGCTCGCTCGGCTCGTGGACGTCTATGCCAAGCGGCCCCAGGTGCAGGAGCGCCTCACCTCGCAGATCGCCGACGCGGTCATGCGCATCCTCGAGCCCAGAGGCGCCATCGTCGTGGTGTCCTGCGAGCACCTGTGCATGTCGATGCGTGGTGTGCGCAAGCCTGGCGCCCGCACCATGACCAGTGCTGTGCGCGGCTCACTCACGGACCCGGCCACGCGCGCCGAGGCCATGGCGCTGCTTCGGGATTAGCGGTGCACGGACCCCGTGGCCTGCTCCCGGCCCTCGCCGAGCTCGATCGCACCCTCGTCATGGGCATCCTCAACGTCACGCCCGACTCCTTCTCCGATGGCGGCCGGTGGCCGGATGCCCGCAGCGCAGTCGAGCAAGGGGTGAGGCTGCACGCGGAGGGCGCAGACATCGTCGATATTGGCGGCGAGTCGACCAGGCCGGGCGCATCGCGCATCTCCAGCGATGAGGAGCTCGACCGAGTGATGCCTGTCGTGCAGGCACTCGTCACACAGGACGTGCCCGTCAGCATCGACACCATGCGAGCCGAGGTGGCCGATGCGTGCGTGACGGCCGGAGCGGTCCTCGTCAACGATGTCAGTGGCGGTCGTGCCGATCCCGGGATGCTGCCCTGGCTCGCGACATGTGACGTGCCCTACGTCGCCATGCACTGGCGTGGCCCGAGTGACGTCATGGAGGACCTCGCGACGTACGACGATGTCGTGACCGAGGTGCGTGATGAGCTCGCGCTGCGCCTCGGTGCCCTGGCTGCGGCTGGAGTGGACCTCGCTCGTGTGGTGCTCGATCCCGGCTTGGGCTTCGCGAAGCGCTCCCCGCACAACTGGGCGGTGCTTCGTCACCTCGACTCATTGGCCGCACTTGGTCGTCCGCTCCTCGTGGGTGCCTCCCGCAAGAGGTTCCTGGGTGACCTCCTCGCTCACGACGACGGCGAGCCGCGCCCCTTCGAGGAGCGCGATGCGGCCGGGGACGCCGTCACGGCCCTCGCAGCCTTCGCCGGTGTCTGGGGTGTGCGCGTGCACGAAGTACGCGGCAGCCGTGACGCCGTGCTGGTGGCGAGAGCCTGGAGGGAGACATCGTGAGCGCACTTGTCCCAGGAGCCGGGCGGGACCTCATCGAGGTGCACGGGATCCGTGCGCGTGGCCACCACGGGGTCCTGGAGTCCGAGCGTGTGACCGGTCAGATCTTCATCGCCGACGTCGTGCTTGCCGTCGACACGCGCAGTGCGGCGGACAGCGATGATCTCGCCGACACGGTCGACTACTCCCAGGTGGCTCAGGCCGTCTACGCCGAGTTGGCAGGTGAACCCGTCGACCTCATCGAAACCCTTGCGGAGAGGATCGCCGCCTGCTGCCTGGCCTTCGCCGGAGTTCAGGCTGTCGAAATCGCCCTGCACAAGCCGGAGGCACCGGTGGGGGTGCCCGCGAGCGACGTGGTGCTGCGCATCATGCGGGAGCGCGCGTGAGCCGTGCCGTGCTGTCCGTGGGATCCAACATCGGTGATCGCATGGGACACCTGCAGGGGGCGCTCGACGCCCTCGCCGAGCGCGTCGACATCGTTGGGATATCTGGGATCTTCGAAACATCACCCGTGGGCGGCCCCGAGCAGGGCGACTTCCTCAACGCCGTGATCGTCATCGAGACGGACTTGACGCCGCATGAGTTGCTTGCGCTGTGCCAGCAGGTGGAGGCCGACCGCAATCGCGTCAGGGAAGTCCGCTGGGGACCCCGCACATTGGATGTCGACATCATCGCCATGGATGGCATGGTCCTCGACGACCCGGCACTCACCCTGCCGCACCCGCGCGCGCATGAGCGGGCATTCGTCTGCGTACCGTGGCTCGACGTCGACGCCGATGCCGCGCTCCCGCATGGCCGAATCGCGGACCTGGGTCTTGATCCCGGTGGCGTGCATCGGCGCACGGACTTGGCTTGGGCTCAGGCCGACAGGGGCCGGCCATGAAGCCCACCCGTTGGGTGCCTCTCGTTGCCATCGCGGCCATCGCCATGGCCGTCGGATGGGTGCTCGTGGACGTTGTCGAGAGAGTTGCGGGTCGGATCCTCGGGGTGCCCTGGCTGGCCGCGGTGGCTCTGTGGGTTCTCGCCCTCGGCGTACTGGGATGGACCGTGCTGAGTCGAGGGCGACTGAGCCGCAAGCCCATGTCGGGTCCGGCAACCGTAGGCGCGCAACGCCACGCCCCTCCCATGCCGCCCCTCGTGGCTGCGCGCACCGCTGCCCTCGCGCTCGCGGCGTCGCGCACAGGGGTGCTGATCGGTGGCTTCTACCTCGGCATCGCTTTGGGACTCATCGGCGTACGCGACACCCCCACCGGAGCCTCGTCCATGTCGGCCGCGGTGGCAGGTGTGCTCGCCTGTGCGGTGCTCGTGGCTGCGGCCCTGTGGCTCGAGAGCCTGTGCCGCCTGCGTGATGGCGACGAGAAGCCGTGAGGCGTGATGACTAGAGTGCCCACATGACCGACGCACCGCTGGAAGACCTTCCCTTCGACGAATTGCGTCAGCGCGCATTCCACGCCGCAGAGCACCGGCTCGATCTGGGCTTCTTCGTGGACGTCTACTCCCATATGCCCGGCATGGTCGCCATCGAAGGCGAGGGGGGCGACCTGGGATCGACGGGTGGCACCATCATCGAGTCCATCAGGGCCTTCAAGCAGATGTTCGGCGACAGCCCCGAGATCGATGAGGACACCGAGGCGCTGCTGCGCGCTCGCTTTGCCACCTACCTGCGCGAACACGGCAAGGGTTAGGCGAGCGCCACCTCAGTGATCGAGGTCTCCCGCGACGAAGAGGAAAGACCCCACCGCTGCTGGCAGATCGGCAAGTGAGGTACCCGGTAGCGCGTCACCCATCGCCTGCACATTGGCATATGACGCTGTGCGCAACCGCACGCGCCAAGGCGTGACATCCCCTGTTGAGACCACGTAGGCACCGCTGGGACCCATCGCCGATTCAAGCCATGAGTACGCAGCTCCTTCGGGAGCCCGCACGACCTTGGGTAGGCGCACATCGATGGGGCCGTCCGGGGTGCGCGCCCAGCAGGCTTCGATGACCTCCAGATCAGCGAGGACCTGCTCCGCGAGGACGCGATAGCGCGCGAGTGCGTCTCCCTCCTGCGCGGTGACGACGCGCACGACATCAGTGAGCTCTGGGTAGGCGAGTCTCGGTGCGTCACGCCGCAGATCCTCAACCAAGCCGCTTGCGCGGGCTATCGGCCCACCGACGCCCCAGCGCACGGCCGCCTCGCGCGTGAGAGGTGCGATGCCGGGTGGCACGGTGAGCGCAATGGCTTCGAGCAGCAGGGGGATCTGCGAGCGCGTGATAGCTACGGCGGCATCGATCTGCTCACCCCAGCCAGCGGGAGCATCGTGAGCCAGTCCACCGATCCGCGTCACCATCGGATGGACGCGACCTCCGCTGAGGGTTTCCATGCAGCGCAGCCACGCCTCGCGAGCAGCGATGCCCGGCGCGTGAGTGACGGCGACGCCGCGGGGTGGCATGGTCGCCGCTCCGGCAAGGTGGAGGAGTGCAGCGGACACCCGGGTGATCTCGCACAGCAGCGTGCGCAGCCATGTGGCTCGCGGCGGCACCTCGAGGCCGAGCAGCTCCTCAACCGCAGTGGCCAGTGCGATCTCGGAGACGGCGGCGCCAAGCCAGTCGTGGCGGTTGGCGAGCATGAGTGCCTGGCGGTAGTCGCGGGCTTCGAGGAGCTTCTCCGTGCCTCGGTGCAGCAGGCCCGGCTCCGGGTCCGCGGACACGACCTGTTGGCCGTCGATGCGGCACCTGAGCCGGAGTGCGCCATGCCCGGAGGGATGCAGGTCGCCGAGGTCGAGTGCGATGTCGGCGGGGGCCATGCCCGTGCCGACGGTCGCCTCGGTCATGCCGGGAGCATGCCAGAGTGGAGGTATGGATTCGTCGGCCGATGCCTTCGCGCCGCCGGTGGCCGGCTGGATCCCTGTATCGCCTCGGCTCGCCACGGCTCGGCGAGTGACGCTGCTGCTCGTGTACGTGGTCGTCGTCGCGGGAGGTGTGGTCCTGGCCCTGACGCCGTTGCCCGTCCTGTGGCTGGCGGTCTATGCCGTCGCGGCACTCGCGGCATTCGTCTGGACCTGGTGGATCATCGGGCGCCGTGTGCGCTCCTTCGGATACGCCGAACGCGAGGGCGACCTGCTCGTCATCAGCGGCATCCTTGTGCGCCGGCTTGTGATCGTGCCGTACGGCCGGATGCAGATGGTCGATCTGCGCGCGGGCCCCATCGATCGGTGGCTCGGCATCTCGACCGTGCAGTTGCACACCGCGGCAGCCACCACCGACGCGACGATCCCCGGCCTGCTGCCCGCGGACGCCGCCGACCTCCGCGATCGACTTGCCGCGCGTGGTGAGGAGAGGACCGCCGGCCTGTGATGCAGCCCCGGCGCACGAGCCCGCTGAGTCCGCTGGTCCAGGCTGCTCCCGCGCTGCCTGCCGCGGTGCTCTTCTTCATTGGCCCCGGAGCGGCCATCGTCGAGCGCAGCGGCATTCCGTTCGTGCTACTCGCTGTCGTCGGTGCGTTGATCGGCTAC
Source organism: Actinomycetota bacterium (assembly GCA_041183165.1). Lineage (GTDB taxonomy): Bacteria > Actinomycetota > Actinomycetes > S36-B12 > S36-B12 > Mxb001. The sequence continues at coordinate 7,081 of JBEGMG010000220.1, forward strand.
GCGGTCTTCGTGGTCGTGGCCTGGCTCGCCTGGTGGCGGAGGACCTTCTGGATCGACGATGACGGTGACCTGCGCCTGGACTCCGGCCTGATCCAGCGGTCCGCACGCCGCCTCCAGCTCTCGCGCCTGCAGAGCGTCGACATCGTCGCGCCCTTGCTGGCGCGCCTGGCCGGACTCGTGGAAGTGCGCGTGGAAGTGGCGGGTGCGGGTGACTCGCGCATCATCCTGCGCTATCTCACGCGCGCCGATGCAGATGCCCTTCGCGGCCTCATCCTCCAGGTCACCCGAGCAGAGGAGTCCGATGACGCACCGCAGTCGGAGTCGCTCGCACAGGTGCCGGCTGGCCGCCTTCTCGCGGGATTGCTGCTTCGCTCGGTCACCGCTGGCCTACTGCTCGCGACGATCCTCCTGCTCGTTGTCACTTCCCTGAGCCAGGGACCCGCAGGCCTCGTCCTGGTGATCATCACCGGAGGCCTGCCCATCCTCTCTGTCGTGACCGAATTCCTCGCCAACTACGACTTCCGGGTCACGCGCACGAGGGAGGGTCTGCGGATCCAGCGTGGGCTGCTGTCCACGCAGTCGCGCACGATCCCCCCGGATCGCGTGCACGCGGTGTCGATCGTGTCCCCGCTCCTCTGGCGGCATTGGGGTTGGGTGCGCGTCACCGTCACGATCGCCGGAGTGCAGGGCGACGAGGTGCGCCCGGATGTGCTCATCCCCGTCGCTCCACGGGAGGAGGCTCTGCGGCTCATTGCCGAAGTGCTCCCCGACGTCGATGTGGATGCGCTGCCCTTCGAGAGCGCGCCTAGCAGGGCGCGATGGCGTGCGCCCCTCACCTGGCGTTCGCTCGCGTGCGCCATCACACCCCAGGTCATCGCGACGCGTTCGGGCCGCATCACCCTGCGCACATCCATCGCCCCTCATGCCCGGGTCCAGTCGGTGCGCGTCACCCAGGGTCCCTGGGAGAGGCGGTTCGGTCTCGCGTCGGTGCACGCCGACGTGGCACCCGGGCCCGTCGATGTCGCTGGGCGACATCTTGCCGAGAGTGATGTGGCGGTGTTGGCCCCGCGCGAGGTGGACGAGATGCGCCGAGCCCGGCTGCGCGGATGAACGCCGAGACCTGGTCGCAGGCATGGCGTCATGCCGCGCGCGAGTTCTGGGCGGCGGAAGAGCCGAGCAGTCACTTCACGACGTCATCAGGTCCTCTGGTCGCTGACCGGATCGCAGAGATCGTCCGTGACGTGGATGCGCGCCTGGGTCATCCGTCGGAGTTCACGGTCGTGGACATCGGCTGTGGCGATGGCGGTCTGCTCGCCGACGTCCGCGAGCGCTCGGGCGACCTGACTGAACGTGCCCGGTGGGTAGGTGTCGATATGCGTCCCTTTCGGCGCGCAGGAATCGAGTCCGTCGTCACCGAGGCGCCTGCCCCGTTGGCCTTCACGCCGATTCGTGGTGTGGTCATGGCCCACGAGTGGCTCGACGAGATCCCCTGCGACGTCATCGAGCGCGACTATCACGGAGCCGATCGACTCGTGCTCGTCGACCGGAGGGGCGTCGAGTCGTTCGGACCGTCGCTCGACGATGACGATGCGTGCACCGGGTACGGCGTTGACGCGGCCGAGGCTCGTGCGTGGCTCGCGAGGTGGTGGCCGCTGAGGGAGCCCGGGGATCGGGCGGAGCTCGGCACCTCGCGTGACCAAGCGTGGCAGTGGATGAGCGGACTGGTCGACGATGGGGCCATCCTCGCCACCGACTACGGGCATGTGCGCGTCGAGCGTGAGTCCACACTCCGTCACGGCACCCTCGCTGCGTATCAGCGTGGTCGACTGGTGACGCCGGTGCCCGATGGATCGGCGAACCTCACCGCCCATGTCGCTCTCGACTCCTGTGCCGATGCGGTGCCGGGAACGGTGCTCAGCGCCCAGCGGGATGAGGTCGCCGCCCCGCTCCTGACCGAGGAGCCCTCCGTCGTCGAGGTGGAGCGGCACTTCGCGGCCCTGCGGCTGCGCGATCCAGGCCGACTCGGTGGCGTGGGCTGGCTGCGCTGGGACGCCCGACGCTGAGCAGTGACGGTGCGTCTACCCTGCCGATGTGGTGAGTCCGCCCCCGCGCCTTCGCGTCGGCATCATCGGCACCGGGCGCGCCGGTGCCGTGATCGGCGCCGCCCTGCGTCGCGCCGGACATGACGTCGTGGTGTGCTCGGCCCGCGGCGACATCTCTCGAGTGCGCGCCGAGGCTCTGCTGCCCGGCGTACCCATCGTGTCGCCCGCAGAGGTTGCTCGGTCCTGCGACCTTCTCGTCCTCGCCGTGCCCGATGACGCCCTGCCGCAGGTGGTGCAATCACTGGCACCGGACGTGCACGCGGGCCAGATCGTCATGCATCTCTCCGGACGCCACGGGCTCGCGATCCTGGGACCCCTGGATGGCGTGATCGGCATCGCCGCCCACCCGGTGATGACCTTCACCGGCACCAGCCTCGACCTCGACCGGCTGGACGATTGCCCCTTCGGCGTGACCGCCACTGGTGAAGGAG
>JBEGMG010000221.1:0-8494 GCA_041183165.1 Actinomycetota bacterium
ATGTCGTCGCCAACGGCCGATGGTCCACGCAAGCAAGGCCAACGGCGTGGCGAGCAGTGTGTTGCCAAGCGCGTACTCGAGGATCAGTTCCGTCACGATCCGCTCCCATCGAGGATTTCGCGCAGGCGACGCAACTCGGCGCGGCCCTGTCGCCGCTGGTCCACGAGGTGTGCCAACAGCGGCGCGATCGATCCGCCGGTCAGCCGTTCGACAAGCGACTCGAGCTGCGACCCGGCGTACTCCTCACGTGAGATGCGGGCCGAGAACGAGTTTGCCGCTCCGGTCTTCTCGCGCTTCACGAGGTCCTTGTCCTCGAGGCGCTGAAGGAGGCGCTGCACGGTGCCGTGCTGCGAACGGTCAGACTCGCCGTAGAGCCTGTCCTGGACCTGGCGCGCGGTCATGGTGCCGTGGTCCCAAAGCAGTTCCATGACGGAGAGTTCAGCGTTGGCGAGGGCAGCAGGCGGCATTCGAGGGGTCTCCGCAGTACCGGGTCAGCGGTGGCGTACGACAGACTGTCGTGCAGCGTACGACAGTCTGTCGTGCATTGTCAAGCGACGTCGGCGGAGAACTCAGGGCGTGGTCGGGATCGTCCACCGACCGGGGTCGAGTCGATCGATTCGGGAAGACTCGGCTGACGTGGTCTTGGCTCGAGGCGTCGTGCTCGCATGACATGCTCGCATGTCGTGGCTCGCAGCTGCCAGTGGATACCGTGCGGCCATGCACCGAGCCGCCGCACGCATCGTGGAGCTCCTTTTGGCCTCCGTCGCCCTCATCCTGCCTGCTGCTGCGGCCAGCGCGCAAGTCCACTACCACGAGGGCGGTCAACCTTGGAATCAGCGTGCGGGCGCCGGCCCCGATGCCGAGGTCCCGGGCTGGTACTACAACCTTGGCATCACGGGTATGCGCGCGGAGCTCGTGGCCGATGCGCCGAAGTCGCTCGTGATTCGCTACGTGTTCGCCAACTCGCCGGCGCATGGCCTGGTGTTCGCAGGCGACCGCATCGTCGGTGCGGGCGGACGGCCGTTCCGCGAAGCGCACCGCAACGGTTACGGCGAGGCGGTCTTCGGTGCCACCGGCCCGATCGAGGAATTCGCGACGGCTCTCGAAGCCGCGCAGGATGCCGGCGCGCCGTCCCCGGGGCAGCTCACGCTGACCGTGCTGCGTGCGGGCAAGCACATCGAGGTCGCGCTGAAGGTGGGTACGACGTACGGCTGCTTCGGTGCGGACTATCCGGCGAAGTGCGCCAAGTCGGAGCGCATCGCCAAGGAGCTGCTTGCGTACCTCGTCCAGCATCAGCGGGATGATGGATCGTTCGGCGACCCGGTGCATGACACCTTCGCTCCGCTGGCGCTTCTGTCGAGCGGCGATCCGGCACACCTGCCGGCCGTGGAGCGCTGCGTTCGGCGCCTGTGCGCCACGACCAAGGCCGTCGATGCGGAGGCGAAGGAGTCGCTCCCGAATTGGCGATACATGGGCGCTGCGCTCGTGCTCAGCGAGTACTACCTCGCCACGCGCGCCGCATGGGTGCTCCCGGAACTGCAGGAAATCCACGACTTCATCGCCGCTGGGCAGTACCTGGACATGTCGCAGATCAACCCGCGCGCGAAGGAGTCGCACCCGGACAGTTTCCCGAAGGGGCCACTCAATTCACACGGCGGCTGGGGGCACAATCCCGGCTTCGAGGGCTATGGCCCCATCGCGATGATCACGGCGCAGGGCGCACTTGCCTATTCGATGATGGCTCGCTGCGGCATCGAGATCGACCGCACTAGGCACGATGCTGCGTACGCGTTCCTGCGTCGCGGCAGCGGCAAGAACGGTTACGTGTGGTACGGCGACGGCGTCGGTGGGCGCGATGACGGGTGGGCCGACATGGGGCGCACCGGAGCGGCTGCAATCGCCAATGCCATGAGCCCGTATCGGGACGCGGCCTACGGTGACAGTGCTCGATGGCACGCGAGCGTCATCGGTGCGCACCCACAGAGCTTTCCTGATACGCACGGCTCGCCCCCGATGGGCATGGGCTACACGGCGCTCGGAGCGAGCGTCGACCCAGCGAGCTTCCGCGCCCTGATGGACGCCAATCGTTGGTGGTTCGCGCTCGCCCAGTGCACCGACGGGAGCTTCTACTACCAGCCGAACCGGGACAACGCCGGCTACGGCGACGATGCACGCATGACGGCTTCGGCGGTGACGGCGTTCATGCTGCAGATCCCGAAGCGTGGACTCGTGATCACGGGCAAGGGAGCGACGACCGCGGCGGTGCCGCCTGCCGATCCAGGTCGCGCATCCCGGCCGATCAAGGTGTTCATCCTCGCCGGTCAATCGAACATGCAGGGACATGCGGCGATCTCGACCTTCGATGCGATGGCCGACGACCCGAAGACCGCACCGCTGCTCAAGCAGATGCGCGGTCCCGATGGTGCGCCGCGCGTGTGCGAGCGGACGTGGATCTCGTCGGTCGGTTGCCTTGGTGATGCGTACTCAGATCGGACCGAGGCGAAGGGCATCTTGACGGCCGGGTTCGGTGCGCCCGAGGACAAGATCGGTCCTGAGTTCACCTTCGGCATCACGATGGAGCAGGCCGTCGAGGGGCCCGTGCTCATCATCAAGACCGCGTGGGGTGGCCGAAGCCTGCACACCGACTTCAGGCCACCGAGCGCGGGGCCGTTCGTGTGGCGCGCGGAGGAACGTGCCGAGCGCGTGGCCCGCGGCGAGGACGTCCAGAAGCTCGAGGCGGAGAAGATCGCGGCGACCGGCGAGTACTACCGAGCCATGATCGCGCACGTGAAGATGGTGCTTGCCGATCTGCCGCGAGTGGTGCCGGGCTTCGATGCGGTGCAGGGCTTCGAACTGGCGGGTTTCGTCTGGTTCCAGGGCTTCAACGACTACGTGGATGGTGGCGTGTATCCGAAGCAGCAGGAGGCAGGTGGGTACGACCAGTACGCCGACCTCCTGGGCCACTTCATTCGTGATGTGCGCAAGGATCTCTCGGCACCGCGTATGCCGTTCGTCATCGGTGTCATGGGGATCGATGGGATGAGGGGCGACACCGATGCGCCCATGCGGAACTTCCGCAGTGCGCAGCGCAAGCCAGCGACGCTTGACGACTTCAAGGGCAACGTCATCGCGGTGGAAACGGCGCCGTTCTGGGATGACGACCTCGAGCGCCTGATCGAGCGTCGTGAGCGATCGAAGGATCCTGAGGCGGACTTCACGCCCGAGGAGCGCGAGCGCCTTGAGGGTGCCTCGAACGGTGGCTACCACTACCTCGGTGCGGCCAAGATCATCGCGCCCATCGGGCGCGCGTTTGCCGAGGCGCTGGTGGGGGCTTCGAAGTCCAAGGATCGCTGATCGGGCGATGAAGGTCAGCACTTGCCGATCGTGTGCTGCTCAGGGCACGACAATTGAGCGGTCGGGGCGGCCTGGCAGCCGCGCAGGCGCGGTACGCCGCGGCATGTCGTGAGCCGCCATGATGGAGTGCGAACCCCCCGGTTGTGAGATCGTTTTTCGCGCTTCTGCCGCCTTCGTCGCGGGCGTCATGAGTTCAGGGAGTAGAGTCGGTGCGGCGACGCAGGGCGTCGCCGTCGATGCTTCGCCTCATCATGCAGCACCCCATCATGCACCAGAACATCACGCACCACATCGTCCTGCCTTCATCGCGTTGGCTCGCGCTGTGTGCCGTCATCGCGGGCTGCGCGTCGTTCGTGCACGCCGAGACCATCACCGTCTGTCTCGACGGGTCGTGTGACTTCACGGGGCCGGTGGCCGCGGTGGAGGCGGCCGCCGAGGGCGACACCATCGAGATCGCCGCGGGGACGTACCTGCTCTCGGCTCCCATCTCGCTCTACGGCAAGGATCTTGCGCTCCGCGGTGCGGTCGATGCGAACGGTCGTCCCACGACCGTGCTCAATGGCCAGAACACGACGTATCACATCAATGCGCTGCATCAGACATCAGCGACCGTGATCGAGAACTTGGTGCTGACCAATGGTCGCAGCACGCAGAACGGGGCGATCTACATGTTCGGCTGCAACGGCACGACGTTGCGCAACTGCTCGGTGCGCGGCAACCAGCGCGGTGCGATCGGGCTCAATGGCTCGAGCGTGACGCTGATCGGCTGCGAGATCGTGGACAACGCGGCCGGCCCCGGATCGTCGGTCGGGGGCGGCATCTACGTAGCCGGGACGGTCTCGCTGATCGACTGCGTGGTTTCGGGGAATGCCGCCAGTTTCAGCGGCGGCGGCATCTATGTGCCCAACGGATCCACGGTGAACCTCACCCGGACCCGCATCTGCGGCAATACCGCGCCCAACGATGCGCAGATCGGCCAGAGCCCGGCCGGCATCGTCAATGACCTTGGCGGCGCGTGCATGATGGCCACGTGCAACGACTGCCCGCTGCCGTGCATGGGCGACGTCAACACGGATCGCGCCGTGGATGGAGCTGACCTTGGCGTGATGCTGAGTTCGTGGGGCACGTCGGGGCCCGCCGATCTCAACGGTGATTCGACCGTGAACGGTGCTGATTTGGGGATCCTGCTCAGCGCCTGGGGCACGTGCGGCTGAGTTCGTGCACGACCCCGATCGACCACCGTACGATCAATGCTGCGTCGCTGCGCCGGAGCGTTCGAGCCTGGCCCGTACCTGGGCGATCTTCATGCGCTCGGACGACATAGTCATGCCGAAGATGGCACCGACGATGCCCAGCAGCGATCCGCCCAAGCCACCGATGATGCCGAGCGTTGCGCCGTCTGCGGGGAACCAGGTGATCAGGGCGTAAAGCGAGCTCATGAACAGTGGCGCTGCCACACCCATGAGCCAGAACATGCCGAGCACGCGGCGACGGCGCTGCCGTGCGTAGAGCACGGCGAGCTCCGCCGAGCCGGCGGCATCCATCGGCTCGGGCTCGAGCAGCATGGAGCGCAGGTTCCGCGGCAGCATGAGGAGCTCCACGAGTGCGAGCGCGGAGAGCACGAGGAACAGTGACCACACGAGGTGGTCGGTGCTCTCCATGAATGGCCTTGCAGCCTCGCCGGTCGGCATCGGGAACAGCCAGAATCCGCGCGCACCGATCGCGATGGGGCCAGCCAGGCACGCTGCGATGGCCAGCATCCACATGCCGCGCGTGACCGGGGTCTGGCGTTCGCGATTGACGAGCGATGCAGTGCGCGTGGCGCCTGTCGCCGTGGCTGCCGCGAAGGTCGTGTTGTCCCATGACGGGTTCTTGAGCCGCAGGATCGGCCAAGCGAAGCCGGCAAAGAGCGGGAAGTTGAGGAGCCAGCAGAAGTCCGCAGCCCAACGCGCCCACTCAAAGCGAAGACTGGTGAGCAGGAAGCCAGCCCAGATCGCCAGCGCGGTCAGCGTGGCGATCACCAGCGGCACGAAGCGCGCGCGAAGCCGCGTTCGTTCGGCATCGCTGGCAAGACGGCCGGGAACGAGCAGCGCGACGGCCAGAGGCAACAGGATCATGATCGGCGCCAGCGCGATCATGATCAGACGCGCGATGGTGTGGGAAGGATCGTTCATGGTGTGCTCCTTGGGGCAGGGGCCCCCTGGTGATGAGTCAGTCCGGGTTCAGGTGGTCTTCCAGAGGTGCTCGATCTGCCGACGCACGATCGCTTCGACGGCCTGTCGGGTGAGCCCTGCGATCTTGGCGTCGTGGAACGCGGCGGTGATGCCGTGTTCGATGCGCTTGCGCTCCTCGGCCTTCGGCCCGGTGGCGCGCTCGATCGTGGAGATGACGACCGTGCCGCGGCCGCGCACGGAGGCGAGCAGGCCCGCATCGGTCAGGTCGCGGTAGGCGCGCGCGACGGTGTTCAGGTTGATGCCGAGGTCGGCCGCCAGTTGCCGGACGGGCGGGAGTTCATCGCCCTTGGCGAGTTCGCCCGAGGCGATGAGCCCTCGCAGCCCGGCCACGAGCTGGTCGTGGATGGGCACCGGACTGGCGAGCGAAATCGTGAGCATGGCCGAATTGTATCATACGATGCGACAATATCAAGGGGTTGGCGTTCGCCCGTTCCGCGGCATGGCCGCCCGTCTGGGCAGTCAGGGTGCAGGGCGGCACCCCGAAAGGCCGTCAGCGCACGGCGCGCCGCTCGATCAGCGCGTTCGAGGGCAGGCTGGGGTCGAGGACCTTGCGGGCGGTCTCTGCGCCCGCGACCGGAAGGGTCGCAGCGTCAATCAGCCCCAGCTGCACCAGGACCGAGGCCTGGTCCCAGTAGATGTGCTCATGCTGCACCTTGCCGTCCTTGAAGCCGATGATGGCGACGAGCGGGACCTCGACGCGCTTGCCGGTGGGCGCGATGCCCGGCAGCATCCAGTCCATCTCGATGGTGTGCGTGAACGAGAAGATCATCTCATCGACGATCTGCGTCTCGCCGATCGTGCGCGAGACCGGCGTGACCTTGGTGTCGGCAGGCATCTTCGGGATGAAGTGCGCTGCATAGAACGAACTGATCGCGGGGAATCCGGTGCCGCCGGTCATCGTGGGCACATGGTTCACATGCGCGGGCTCGATCATCGTCGACATGGTCTCCTTCACGTCCTTGTCGGCGAACTCGCCCTTCATGTGGGCCTCCCACATGTCCCGCAGTGCGCGCTGGCGGGGTGAGAGCCCGTCGTCAGGCGTGGTGGCGCAGGCGGCGAGCAGGAGGGCGCTCAGAATCAGGGATCGGGGATGGAGGAGCATGGCCGGGAGGCTAGTTCCCGGAAGAATGAAGCCGAAACCCGCGACTTCAGCGGTATTTTCGATGGTTCCATTCCGATCGATGGTGCTGGGAGCAAGTCTTGGCAGCCATGGCGCAGGATCCAAGAGACCCCATGATGACACGCTTCCATGGATCGTTCAATCCGCTGCATGGTGCCAGCGCTGCGACGCCGGTGCTGGCCGCCGTCGTGATCGACCTTGATGCTGGCCGGCGGCGGAAGGGTTCCAGAGTGTCGACCGTGGCGGCATGGGGCGTCCGATGCTGAGGGCCCGCTGCATCCATCAGTCGGCGGCCTTGCTCGATGCCCGAACGCATCTCCTGAAGGTGATGACGGTCGTGTGCGCGGTAGGTGTTCACCTGACGTCATATGGAGCGATGGTGTTCCCAGCAGGGCATGCATCTGAGGAGGGGCCAGTGACGATCCACGTCGGAGGCGCCACGCGCCGCGCCCTCGTGGTGAACAGCGCGCCGACTGGCGAGCGACGCCCTGCGGTCATCGTGCTCCATGGCGGAATGGGCAGCGCCGAGGACATGCGCGCGCGCTCGGGCTTCGATCAGCTGTCGCGTGCGGAGGGTTTCGTCGTCGCGTATGGCGAAGGCACGGAGTTCAGGGATGGCATGCACGCATGGAACACGGGGTACCTCCTGCGGCGGCAGGTGCGTGGTGCTGATGACATCGCCTATCTGGATGCGCTGATCGACCGGCTCGTCACGGATCACAGGGCCGACCCGGCGCGGATCTTCATGACAGGCGGCTCGAACGGCGGCATGATGACCTTCGCCTACGCCGTGCAGCGCGCGCAGCGTCTTGCCGCCGCGGCCCCGGTGGTGGCGAGCATGTTCAGCTTCGACGCCGTGCCGAGCACGCCGCTGCCGATCCTGGTGATCAACGGCGCCAAGGATGATGAGGTTCCCCTGGCCGGTGGCATGAGCAAGAACCCGATCGTGAGCCAGGCGCAGGCAGCACCCTTCAAGCCCGTGCACGAGGTGGTCGACTTCTGGGTGAAGGCGAACGCATCGGAGACGGATGGCAAGACCGTCATCGACGGCACCCTCACCACGGTCACCTACGCGGCGGGATCGGGCGGCGCGGTGACCGAGTTCATCCTGGACAGTGCCGGCGGCCACGGCTGGCCCGGTGTGCGAGCCCGTCGAGACGGCAACGCGCCGATCATGGCGTTCCGTGGAGCCGAGCGGGTGTGGGCGTTTTTCAAGGACAAGTCTCGTGCGATGGGCGCAGGAAAGGCGGCAGGGCCTGCCTTGCCGCGGTCGCCCGACACGACGTCGCCGACTCCGCCGGTCGCGCCCGCAGCGTCGGTGATCACCGTGCTCGAGTTCCCCGATCTGGTCGACCCCGCGCGTGTCACGCCGGGCCGAACTGGACCTGCAGCAGCACGCGCAGTCCCCATCAAGGTGCATCTTCCCGCGGGCAAAGGGCCGTTCCCCGTGGTGGTCGTCTCGCACGGGGCCGGTGGCGACTGGGACACGCATGTCGGGCAGGCGCAGGACCTTGCTGCCAACGGCTATGCGGTGCTCTGCCTCCAGCATGCAGGAAGTGATCGCGCCCGCTTGAAGGGAGGCGGCGTGCGCATGGTGAAGACCATCGAGGCCATGACGCGCGACGCTGACGAGGTGCTGACCCGGCCACGGGACGTCAGCTTCGCCATCGATCGGGCCACCGAGTGGAATGGCTCGCACGAGCGCCTGCGTGGACGGCTTGACCTTGGACGGGTGGCCGTGATGGGGCATTCATTCGGCGCCTACACGACGATGGCGGTGTGCGGC